>NZ_JBFUIX010000030.1:0-65727 GCF_056401635.1 Paenibacillus sp. P4_E11
CGGAGCGTACGGACAAAGGAAACTCCTTGAAGGAAAGCAGAACAAAAAGGGAGTGAGCAGGAGAGTGGAGAAGCGAAGCGTCCGCCTTTGAAACCGATTCCTAACCACGACAACATTTCAATCAAAGGAATCGATTTCAACAGCGGGTGGAACCTCCTGTTCACTCCCTCCCCACACGCCAAACTGAACACAACCACCAAGGACCGTCTGGTGTGCTTCGAATAAGGCGAATAAGCAGCGGAAGGCACTCCAAACCGGAACCGAAAAAGAGGAATTTGACCGTTTACCCCGAAAATAACAAGAATAGAACCATTTTTGTAGCTGCTTAACCTGCGGGGTTAGGCCTTTTTTTTGCCTTTTCCCCTTCTAGCCCTCAAGGATGACCATGAACGCGATTATTACCCATTTTTCATATTCCGAGATTCGGTAAGTTAAAGGAGAACATGTAACTGGAGACCAAGGGAGGGTAGCGGATAAGATCGAGTTGTAAGCGAATACAGCTAAATTAAGGAGAGGGTTATTCCATGGGGAAAGGTTCAACACTTGCAAAACTCGGTCTAGTGGCAGCGCTGGCGGGCACGGTCGCCGCCTGCGGGAAGGAGGAGGCCAAAGCGCCGGACAAGGCGTCGGACTCGTCCAAGAACGCACCTGTTACATTGAAAATGATGACCGCGCAGCATCCTTCCTGGCCGTACAAGGAAGATTGGCCGATCTACAAGTTCATTAAGGAAAAGACGAACATCGACTTCAAAGTGACGGTACCTGCGGGCGACTACACGACCGCGATGAATCTGGCCATCTCCTCCGGAGACATGCCGGATCTGCTGATCGTTCCCAGCTTGAACGCGGCCAACCAAAATGGAGCCAGTGGTGCGTTGCTCAATTTCTTCGATAATATGGACAAAATGCCGAACTACAAAAAATTCCTGGAGCAGCATCCCGATGTGAAGGCGGCTACCCTGTCCCCGGACGGCAAGAGCTACTACCTTCCACACTACGGCCTGGAGCAATGGTCTCGACGGTCTTGGCTGTACCGGGACGACATCTTCAAGAAGAACAATTTAACCCCTCCGAAGGATTGGGACGAGATGTATACGGTGGCCAAGAAGCTGAAGGAGCTCTACCCTTCGAGCTACCCGGTCGTCATCTATGACAACCTCACCTCGCTGACTAACATTGCGCCTGCTTTCAACACTTGGCAGGGCTCGTATGTGGATTACGAGAAGAATGAGTGGCGGTACGGACCTATTGAAGATTCGTATAAGCAAATGCTCATGACCCTGAACAAGTTCTATAAGGAAGGGTTGATTCCTCCAGACTTCATGGCGATGAAGCGCGATCAGTTCAACGACCTTCTGGCGCAGAATAAAGGGTTTATGGCAAGCGATTATATCGGGGCGATGGATGAGATTCCGGTCATCATCAAGAAATCCCCGGCCGAATTCAGTCTCGATTACATGGTGCCGCCTAAAGGCGGGGCGAACGGCAAGCCGTATAACGCCTATGGCGGCCTGCTGTCGAATGGCTTCGCGGTAGCGGCGAGTTCCAAGAACAAGGACGCGGCGCTCCGTTACCTCGATTTCCTGTACTCGCCGGAAGGCATCGATATGGCTACTTGGGGTAAAGAAGGCGAAACGTATACGGTCGAGAACGGGAAGCGGAAGTTCAAGTCGGATTTCGCCATTCTGGGCGATCTTCGCACCAAGACGGGAATCGCCACGTATGGGGCCCATCTCGTCGTGGATATGAACGCCTACTCCTACATGAATTCCGATAAAATGAACAAAGCGCTGAAGCAGATCCAATCAGGGAACGAAGCGAAGGTGCAGCCTCGCCTCGCTTACACCGATCCGGAGAATGAGATCATGAATACGACCAACGCGGCGGTTGTCAAGTACCGGGATGAGCAAATCGCCAAGTTTATCGTCGGGCAAAAGAGCTTCGATGAATGGCCGGCCTACGTGGCGGAGTTGAAGCGTCTGGGCGTCGACAAGGTGATGGACGTGCAAAAAGCCGCATATGAGCGGAACCAGAAGGCCATGAACGCTAAGTAAGTCGAACCAATTAAGCAATAGGAGGAGCTGCCTTCGAGCCGTGGATAAGTCTGCCCTGGCTCGAAGGAGTCCTCGATCAATCGGAATGACAGGTTCCGCCAACCGGGGGGTTTGAGATGTCGTCACCTAGGTCAACTTCGTGGGTTCGAAACCTGAAACGCGACAAATATTTATTGCTGTTGTTTCTGCCGTGCCTGCTCTACTATCTGGTTTTCAAATACGCTCCGATCTTCGGCATTGTCATCGCGTTCAAGGACTACAACTTGTACAGGGGCATTCTGGAGAGCAAGTGGGTGGGGTTCAAATGGTTTGAGCTCTTCTTCCAGAGCCCGGACTTCTTCTCGATTCTGAAAAACACGTTCCTGCTGGGGTTCTATAAGCTCATTTTCGGTTTTCCGGCGCCGATCATCCTGGCCTTGCTCCTCAATGAGGTACGGAATTCTTTCTTCAAGCGGTTCGTCCAGACGGCGAGCTATTTGCCGCATTTTATATCCAACGTGATCGTAGCGGGCATCATCACGATGTTCCTGTCGCCCCGCATCGGATTGGTCAATAATCTGTTGGACCTCATCGGCCTGGAGCGTATCAATTTCATGGTGGAATCTTCCTGGTTCCGGACGATCTATGTGTCGAGCGAAATCTGGCAGCATCTCGGCTGGGGGACGATCATCTATCTGGCTGCGCTGAGTGCAGTTGATCCCCAGCAGTATGAGGCGGCTCGCATCGATGGTGCGAATCGCTGGAAGCAGACGCTTCACATTACACTTCCCGGGATTGCTCCTGCGATCATGGTGATTCTGATTCTGGATATTGGCAAGGTCCTAGAGATCGGATTTGAGAAAGTCTTTTTGCTGGCTACTCCAGTCACATACAGCAAGGCGGATATCATCAGCACATATGTCTATCGGGTGGGATTGTCAGAAGGAAGATTCAGCTACGCCACGGCCATCGATCTATTCATGGGCATCATCAGCTTTATCTTCATCCTGAGTGCGAATTGGATCAGCAGGAGAGTCAGCGGCAACAGTCTTTGGTAGGAGGTAAGCTAATGCGTCAACGAAGTAATTGGTTCGATTACGTGAACGGGGCAATTCTGCTAGGCGTTGTCGTCGCCTGTCTGTATCCGTTCCTCTATATGTTGGGCGTCTCCTTCAGCGGCAGCGGACCGATCGCCCAAGGGGAAGTCTGGTTGTTGCCGAAGGAATTCAATACAGACATGTACCGGTACGTGTTCCGGGACGGCCGAATCATGACCGGGTACAAGAATACGCTCATCTACGTTACTCTCGGCACGACGGTGGCCATGATCGTGACCACGTTCGGGGCTTACGCCCTGTCCAAGAAGACGATGGTACTGCATAAAACGTTCATGATATTGATCGTCATCACGATGTTCTTCAGCGGGGGCATGATCCCAACCTTCCTCGTCGTGAAATCATTGGGCTTGTTAGATAGCATATGGGGGATGGTGCTGCCGGGGGCGGTGGCGACGTGGAACCTGATCATCATGCGCACCTTCTTCATGGGGCTACCGAATGAGCTGGAGGAATCCGGGAAGATCGACGGACTCTCCGAGATCGGCATCCTGTTCCGTATCGTGCTGCCGCTGTCCAAGCCGGTGCTGGCCACAATCGGGCTGTTCTATGCGGTCGGGATCTGGAACGGGTTCATGGGGGCGCTGATGTACTTGCGCGATCATGACCTGTACCCACTGCAGCTGATTCTGCGCAACATCGTCATAGGCGGCGAGTTGACGAGCGCCCAGGGGCCGATCGGGGGCGAGTACACCATCAATGAGAACGCGTTGAAATATGCGGCCATCATGGTCTCTACCCTCCCGGTTCTGCTTATCTACCCGTTCATTCAGAAGTATTTCGCCAAGGGAGCGCTGATCGGCTCGGTCAAAGGCTGAGGCCGCTTCGGGCTTACAGCTTGCGGAGCGTCGTCTTCCGGTAATCGCCCGGCGGCATCCCCGTCTCCTTCTTGAACATTCGAATGAACGAGGTACCGTTGCGGTACCCGATGGCTTCTCCGATCTCCTGGATGGTGAGCGAGGTTTCCGACAGCAGCTGTTTGGCCTTGCTCAGCCGTATGCCGTTCAAGTGGTCGATGAAGTTTTTGCCGGTGTTTTCCTTGATATAGACGGACAGGTAACCGGGCGACATGCCGATTTTAGAGGCGAGCAGATCGAGAGAGATATCTTCCCGGTAATGCTGCTCGAGAAAAACCATGACGGAACGGATCAGATCGTAGCTCTCCTCCCGTTTCAGCACGACTGCCCGCGTAGCCTCACTCAAAGCGGTTTTCAGCAACTGCTTGTAATGCTCCAAAGTAACGCATTCCCGAAGCTGGCGCGCGCCAGTTTCCAAGGCCGGCGGCAGGGCGAGTTTAAGGAGCTCCATCGTTTTTTGGGTACGCATGAGCACGTTCTCGGCAAAAGCGGAGATTTGATGGGCGGAAGCCGAAAGCATCAGCTTCTCGTCCAGCGCGCGATCGATCAGGTGATGGCACGCCGCTTCGTTTCCCGCCTGCAGATACACGTAGAACTCTTGATCCTGATCCATGGCGAAACCGATGAAATCGTCGGCGTCCGAATCGTCGAACAGAATCTGCGTCTCCTCGACCGGCCTCGATTGAACCACCAGACGAAGCGCCGCCGCATAGGCCTGGTCGAATTGCTCCGAACCCGTTATGATCGGGCTTACCGCCATCGTCACCAAGTAATAGGGCGTGTCATGATCGAAGATCAGCTTTAGCTCCCGGAGACCGTCCAATAGTGCGTCCGGCCGCTCGCCTGTGCGCTGAATCACGGAGAGCAGCTGATCGTGCTCCATTTGGAACGTTGTGGAGTGGGGGAATTGCGCCAGTATGACCTGCTCGATGATCTCGCGAATGCCTTTGGCCGCCTTGCCAGATACAGTGGTAGCATTAATCGCTTGCCGGAATCGCAGCTGATAGACCACGATCTGGAAGCTGCCTTCCTTCAAGGGCAATTCGTTCACTTCGTGCGAGTCCAGCGAGAGGTTCTTCAGCCGAACGATATAGCCGTATTGGGTCAGCATGGCGCGGCTGTCCATCAGCTTGCGGCTTATCCTTTTCTTCTCCTGCTGCAGGTCGAGCAAATGCTCCTGAATGGCGCTGAACTCCTGAATCGGACTGCGCAAGGATTCGGACTCCGACTGCTGCATCCCCCGTACGAGCTGTTTGATCGGGCGATGGATGTTGCGGCTAAACAGCAGGGAGGCGGACAGACCTAGGGTTACTGTAACGATAAACAGGAGCGTTGCCAGTCCGTTCAGCTGTATGAGCTTGGCGTTCAATTGGGAAGTCGGAATGACCGTCACGTATGTAAAGCCGGTAGCTGCGCCCTTCTCGTAGAAATAGTATTTTCCCTGCTCCTTGATCCACTCAGCATGGCCGTTCCAAGCAGGTGGCGCTTCCGAGTCGGGGGCGGATTGGAACATCACTTGTCCATTAGCTTGGAGAATGTATTGCATGGAACCTTGGATTTGGGCATTGGACTTGTACCATTTTCCTATATCGATCAAAGCCAGGATGCTATAGGTGCTGTTCGGCAGATTCATCTCCACCGGCATCAAGGTCTTGAGCGTCTGGCTCCTGCCAATCCGGAACGGACGGCTGGGAGAGGGGGTCAAATCGGACGTAAGGCTGTCCTTGCGCATCCAGTAGGAGATGGGATACATATCGCTCACGTAATATTGGGAGAACATGCGGTCGGCATCGATCAACGCTCCCTTCTCCAGCAGAAAGGCCTGTTGCTTGTACAGGATCATGACGTCTTCAAACCAATACGTGGGCTGCTCGGCTATCGTCTGGAGATTTTGGATGACATTCGCAACCATCGTGTAATCAAGAGAAGCTTTGCCGGCTGACAGGCTCTGACGTTGGATCGCCTGCACGCGCTCATCGAACTGCAGGCCCAGCAGCAGCCCGCGCCAGATCTTAAACTGATTCTCCAGGCCGTCGACCGAATTCCGAATCAGGGCGCGGTTGTAGGCGACGATTTCCTTGTCCACGTTCTTGCTGAAGTAGGTGAACGACCACAGGTTGAATGAGGTTAGTAGGACCATGACGATCAGGAAGTAGACCAGCATCCTCATAAACAAAGAATTCATCCGTAGTTTGTGCACGATCAGGTTCATATCCTGGAGCTCCTTTGTTTGGAAGAGTACCTCAATTTTATCCGATGGGGGAGGTGGTGAGAAGTTACATTCTTTCGGAAAGCTGACCATTTTTATTCCCGATCACGATTCTACCGAACTCAGTCAATTTTTCAGATCGTTATCCAAGCTGTAGCATGATGAACCACAATCCACTACTGGAAAGCAGGGATCCTATGACCGTCTTAATCAACCTACTGCCTTATATGAAGCGTATCGAGGACGCCAAGGAATTGTTGGAGCGATGGTCCGGTGGACTGGAGATTCCGATGGACGGCCCCAACTGGGAAGAGCCCGCCAACTGGAACGAGGAGTTCCTGCGCTTCAAGGATTACACGGGTCCCATCAGCGTTCATTCGCCGATCTGGGAGCTGAACCTGGCCTCCTCCCGCTTCGAGGTCATCAGCCAATACTCGTACGAGGTGTACAAAGGGTGTCTAGAATGGTCAGCCCGCATCGGCGCGGAACAGATGGTCCTGCATCCGAGCCTATACTCTACGATGATCTTTAACCGCAAACAGTCGCAGGCGAGATCAATTGACAATCTGAAGCGATTGGGGGAGGTAGCCGGGAAGCTGGGGATTGATCTGGCCGTGGAAAATGTGGGCTTCCATGAATTCGCCTTGTTCGACGAGGAGGAATTCGTGCGACTTTTCGAAGATATCCCGACGATCTCTGCGCTGGTGGACGTTGGCCACGCCCATATCAACGGCTGGGATACGCCAGAATTGATCCGGCGTCTAGGCACGCGTCTCAGCGCGGTGCATCTGCATGACAACGACGGAATCGATGACCTGCATCAGCCGATCGGAGAGGGTACCATTGCCTGGGACCCCTTGTTTGACGCCTTAAGGAGCTTGTCGCATCCCTTCCGGTCGATTCTGGAATACCAATTCGACACGCCGCTGCAAATCTTGCTCGACCATGCTGGGTTGGTGAAGAGTAAGCTGAGCAATCCTGCGGTTTCGTCGAAGTAATGTAAATCGACCGATTGCCTCCCGTTACGCTGCGCTATTGGTGCTACTCTACGCTCTAGGCCAGTGGCAGCTGCATGAACAA
The DNA here is from genome assembly GCF_056401635.1 of Paenibacillus sp. P4_E11. Classification (NCBI taxonomy): domain Bacteria; kingdom Bacillati; phylum Bacillota; class Bacilli; order Caryophanales; family Paenibacillaceae; genus Paenibacillus; species Paenibacillus sp. P4_E11. The sequence goes on from NZ_JBFUIX010000030.1 coordinate 7,295, forward strand.
GAGGAAGGAACCCGCCCGTCAGGGCAAGGTTCCTTCCTCTTTGTTAACGATTCAGAAAGTATAACTTCGCTGATTGTTCATCGTCTCGGTAAACGCACGGCGTCAAAGGACACCGTAAGGCGTTTATCCTTGTGACAGGGTTTAATCGTTAGGTGGGATACACGATAATGGTGTGATACATCGTCTTCATGTTCGCCGTATTCTTGTAGGTGTGCGGCTGATCGGCTGAGAAATGGATGGCGTCGCCGACCGTCAGCGCATACGTTTCCTGATGAAACGTAACCTCCAGCTCGCCTTGCATCATCAGAATATATTCCTCTACACCTTCATTGTGAGGCTCGGATGCATGGCTGCAGCCGGGTTCCATCTCGACAGTATAGATTTCGAACTGTTTCTTCTGATCGAATGGAATGAGGGGGAACGCCCGATATTGCCCATCTTCTTCGAGGAACGGCTCGACTTCCGCGAAGCGGAAATGGGTTACCTTTGGTGCATCCTCTTCAATTAATGATGTAAAGGAAATATGAAGGCCGTTGACGATCTTCCATAGAATCGAGATCGTCGGATTGGAATCGCCGCGCTCGATCTGCCCCAGCATCGCCTTGCTGACACCCGTTAATTCCGCGACCTGGTCAAGGCTGAGTGACCGTGCTTTGCGTATCGCTTGCAGGCTTTTGCCAATCTTCTTATGTATTTGCTCGTGTTCTTGCTCCATGTATTCGCGTTCCTCCTGAACCATTTGCAACTATTCCCCATTATAAACCAACTGCGCCTATACGCAATCGGATAGTAGTGAAGTAAAGGGGAATGTTATTTGTATTCAACAAAAAACAGCCCTTACGGACTGTCTTATGGTAAAATATAACTTGTACAACTGAACTTGGGCGGTAGGCTTCCTCCGGAAAGGAGGGCGCCTATGAACAACTTTTCGTTCAACGATGTGTTAGTGTTCGGGATGTTTCTTCTCGCACTTTTAACGTATCTAAAACGGAAATAACCCGCCTAGGTTAGGCACCGTAAGCGCGGGTTATTTCCTCCATGCAGATTGCTACTCAGGAGGATAACCGCCTAAGTGTTGTGCAGGGACGGCTGGCAGGCCGTCCTGTTTCTATTCTTATGATACCGCAGGTTGAATATACACGCAAGGCGAATCACCCACATCGTAGGCAATTAACTATGTACAATATAACGCACATGTGTATAATATGAAATATAGGATGATATAACGCACAAAAATATGTGATCGTATATATTGTTTGGGCAATAGCAGGAGGGATATGACATGCGAACGACGATGATGGGGTTGGTGAAGGAGCAACGAGCGCCGAAGGCGGTACTCAAGGAAGTGCCCATTCCACGCTGCGGGCCGGATGAAGTGCTTGTGCGGGTGAAAGCGACTTCAATATGTGGAACGGACGTGCACATCTACAAATGGGATGCTTGGGCAGAGAGCACAGTCGTTACACCGAATGTGTTCGGCCATGAGTTTGCGGGAATTGTGGAGGAAGTAGGCCGCGATGTGACGAATGTGAAGCTAGGTGAGCATGTATCTGGTGAAGGGCACATGGTCTGCGGCGTGTGCAAAGCTTGCCGGACCGGCAACGCACATGTATGTCCGAATACGCGTAGCTTCGGCATTACGGCACCCGGCTGCTTCGCCGAGTATGCAGTCGTGAAAGCTTCGAACGTCATTCACAATCGCGCTGATATGCCGTTCGAGCTGGGCTGCTTGCAAGACCCGCTCGGCAACGCGGTGCAGACGGTGCTCGCTGGCGACATCGTCGGCAAGTCAGTCGCCGTCATCGGCGTCGGGCCGATCGGACTGATGGCTGTCGCCGTAGCGAAAGCATGCGGCGCCGGCCTCGTGATCGCCGCTGATGTGAATCCATATCGGCTGAAGCTGGCTACGCAAATGGGCGCCGATCACACGATCAACAGCGCCGAGACTCCGCTCGCCGATGCACTTATGGCGGCCACCAACGGTGAAGGGGCCGAGGTCGTGCTGGAGATGTCCGGTCACCCGGACGCGATCCGCGGCGGCTTCGAAGCAGCAGCGCCTGCCGCACGTGTATCCCTGCTCGGAATTCCAACTCGCGAGGTTTCGCTGGATTTGTCCCGGCATATTATATTCAAAGGACTGCGCATTGAGGGCATTACAGGACGGCGTATGTACGAGACGTGGTACCAGTTGAAGGGGTTGCTCGATCAGAAGCGGATCGACCTTCGACCGCTCATCACACATACGTTCACGCTGGATCGTTATGAGGAAGCATTCGAGCTGATGGCCTCCGGGCAATGCGGCAAAATCATCTTCACCCACGACACACTACCGTTACATCAGAAGGAGGCAATCGACTATGGCCAACTGGAACTCACTTAAGCAAGAGCTGGATCAACTGAAGCAGGAGGGACGCTACCGGCCGATCTCCGTCTGGGAGAGCGGCTCGAATACATGGATGACGATTAACGGCCGCAGCGTGCTGCAGATGTCATCGAACAACTATCTCGGGTTAACGAATCATCCGGACTTACAAGCGGCTGCGATTCAAGCCATTGAACAATATGGAGTAGGCAGCGGTTCGGTCCGTACGATTACCGGGACACTTGACATCCATGATCGGTTGGAGCTGGAGTTGGCCGCGTTCAAGGGAACCGAGGCAGCGCTCGTATTCCAATCGGGCTTCACGACCAACCAGGGAGTGATGACGATACTGGGTTCTAACGATGTCGTGATCAGCGATGAGCTGAATCATGCCAGCATTATCGATGGCATCCGCCTGACCAAGGCGCAGCGCCGAATCTATGCGCACAAGGATATGGACCAGCTCGAGGCGGTGCTGCGCGAGAGCAGCAGTTTCGATAAACGTCTGGTCGTCACAGACGGCGTATTCAGCATGGACGGCGATATTGCGCCGCTGCCAGCGATCGTGGAGTTGGCGGAGAAATACGACGCCATCGTCTACGTGGACGACGCTCATGCGAGCGGCGTATTGGGCAAGAACGGCAAAGGCTCGACCGATCACTTCGGCCTTCAGGGAAGGGTGCACATTCAGGTCGGCACGTTGTCCAAGGCGGTTGGAGCTGTTGGCGGCTATGTCGCTGGGGACCAAATACTGAAGGACTTCCTGATACAGAAAGCTCGTCCGTTCCTCTTCAGCACTTCACAGCCGCCGGCTGTTGCCGCAACATGTCTGGCCGCCATTCGTGTATTGAAGCAGAGTGAGGACCTGATCGCGCGGCTATGGTCGAATGCGTCTTACTTCCGCTCGAAGGTGCAGGCGTTGGGCTTCGATACGGGCGCAAGCGAGACGCCGATCGTTCCGGTCATCGTCGGAACCCCGGCGAAGACGATGCAGTTCTCCGATCTGCTGCTCCAGCAAGGCGTGTTTGCGCAAGGGATCGTCTACCCGACGGTTGCCCTCGACAAAGGCCGAGTACGGTTCATCGTAACGGCTAAGCACACACAGGAAGACTTGGACTATGCACTCGGCGCGCTACAGCAAGCAGGCAAGCAATTAGGTATTCTAAGTTAGGTATTCTAAGTTAGCCAAGCGTTTATACTAGAAGCGAAGCATCGTCACAATAGGTAAGGGCAAGCATGTCCTTAACCCAAGTGATGATAGCTTCGCTTATTCGTACTGGAGCAGTTGAGGCAAATGGAGGATTGACGAATGGAAGCGAGTCGGTGTAGACTATTATTAGTACCTGGTACTAATATCAAGTACCAATAAAGTTGGAGGTGTCGATTATGACCGCTTTGACAGGCGCCCGAATTACGGCCATTGGCACGTATGTCCCTGAGAAAGTGCTTACGAATGCGGACTTGGAGCAATTGGTGGATACGAACGACGAATGGATCGTCCAGAGAACGGGTATCCGGGAGCGGCGAATCTGTGCACCTGACCAATTCACCAGCGACTTATGCGTGGCGGCTGCCCAGGATATGATGGAGCGTTATAACAAGTCGTTGGATGACGTAGATATGATCCTGGTAGCAACGAGCACGCCGGATTTCCCATTTCCCAGCACAGCTGCCATTCTGCAGAACCGTCTGAATATTCCCGGTACTGCTGGAGCTCTGGACTTGAGCGCAGCGTGTGCGGGTTTCGTATATGCACTACACATGGCTCATAGCTTCATTGCCTCCGGGCTGCACCGGAAGGTGCTAGTATTCGGCGCTGACGCGCTATCGAAGATAACGGATTATACGGATCGTTCGACATGTATCTTGTTCGGAGATGGAGCTGGGGCGGCATTAGTGGAAGCGGATGACGAGCATGACCGATTCTTAGCCTACCGGCTCGCAAGCGATGGGGGCAAGGGTCAGCATGTGTACCGTACTTCCGGGATGACCCGTCAGTTGAACGGCGTGGAGCTCTCGGATTCCCGCTGTCTCGTCCAGAATGGCAAGGAAGTGTTCCGTTGGGCGGTCCGAAGCTTGCCGGAGGAAATTCGGGCTATGCTGGACGACGAAAGCGAGGGGCTTGCTAAGTCGCGAGTGGATTGGTTCGTCCCTCATAGTGCCAACCTTAGGATTATAGAGCCGGTCTGTGAGAAGCTAGGGTTACCTATGGACCGAGCGTTGTATAGCCTGGAGTATTACGGAAATACTTCGGCTGCTTCGATCCCGCTTGCTCTAGATATCGGGGTGAAGGATGGACGAGTTAAACATGGTGACCGGGTATTGATGTACGGCTTCGGGGCGGGACTGGTTCAAGCTGGACAACTGTTGGAATGGACATTGGACTGAGCCTGCTCAAGCAACAAAACAGAGAACACCACTCCACGCTTAATCCGCGTCTGGAGTGGTGTTCTTTTCGGTCAATCTTGTATTTGCTTGCGCGCGTTGCCATAACATTTGCGACACACGGGGAGGTAGCTTTCGTTACCGCCAATCATAATTTGTGCGCCTTCGAACACAGGAACTCCGTTGTTCAGCCGCATGTTCATCGTCGCTTTACGCTGGCAATACCAGCACACCGTTTTCACTTCTTCTATTTTGTCCGCCAAGGCCAGCATATGGTAACTGCCTTCGAACAATTGGCCGAGGAAATCAGCACGAAGCCCATAGGCAATGACTGGAATGTTCAGCTCATCCACGATTCCGCACAAGGCGAGCACTTGCTCCTTCTTCAGAAACTGCGCTTCGTCCACCAGGATGCAGTCTGGCTTCTCTTTCCTTGCGAGGGCGTATAGGTCGGTTTGTTCTGATAATATATAGGCGGATTTCTGAATTCCGATTCTGGACGTAATCAGTCCTTCCCCGAAGCGATTGTCGACAGCTGGCGTGAACAGCATCACGCGCTTGCCCTGCTCTTCATAATTGTGAGCCGTGCGCAGCACCTCGATGGATTTCCCGCTATTCATAGCCCCGTATCGATAATATAATTTTGCCAAGTTGCCCGCATTCCTCTCTGTCCATGAATTCGTTTCTCCTAGCATACCGGAAAATATGTGGGTCGCAAAGAGGCAAATGTGCAGACTATTCTGGCAACGTTAACCACCTTAACCGATAGCTGTTCAGGGCCGTTTCGCCAAGCTCTTCCAACAGACCGTAATTGGCCCAGGCTCCTACAACGGCACCGATGCCAGGAACGAGCTGCAGCATTTTGCGAAAATCGATCGTATCCCGGTACTCCGTCTGGAATTTCTCCCAATCGAACGTCCTCATCGAGAGTTGGCCTGCCTGGCCCGTGCCCCCCTGCAATGACACTTGATTCCAATTGTGTACTGTCCGATATGTTCGCGTACGCACCTCACCGCTGGAATAAGCAAGTTGGAAAATGTACAGAATGAACAACCGTTCGCTCTCGTCTTTGGTGGAGAATCCGTATACGTGGGCTAGCTCGAACAAGAATTTCAGCTTAATGGCGATGAGCGCGGGAAAATCGACAAGGCTCAGCACGAAGCCGCCAGCTCCTGTACCAGCTCCTTCAGCAGCGGCCAGCTTCTTGTACATGGATAGACGCTCTGCAGCCAGTTCGTCTCGCTCCTGCAGGGTCAGGCCAAGTTGCGGAGGTGTCTTAGGCGTGAATTCGATGCCGGTCTGCACCGACTTCACAATCCCTTTCACGGCAATGGTCAAGGCATTGTGAACCTTGGCAGGGATGACTTGGTTGATTCGAGTCTGGAGTCGCTTGGATGTGCGTTTCAGAAGACCAGGAGGCTGCAATAATGTGCGCTCCCAAGTGGCTAGTCGGATTCGGCATTGTTGTTCGTATGTGGACATGGAGGAGTCTCCTTTCATGTTGAGGGTTATTTATAACTCATACGGAAGTATACTCGTCTTAGTAGCATAACCGCAAAAGAGATTAATCTTAAAAAATATCCGTTGACATTTCAGCTCATTCCGCTAAAACTGAAATTATAGGAATAATTAGGAGAAGGAAAGGGGCGGCGGGATTGTATAAATCATTATTATCGTCGGAAGAATTGAATGCACTGCTGTCCGCGGAGCAAGTCTCCGAGTTAACCGCCGTCGATCATCAGTCAGGGGAGCCACATTCACATTCTTCGGAGGCGTACTTGCAGCGCATTCAGCAATTGGAGCATGACATTAGTCAACTTGTGAGACGGGTAGAGCTACTGGAATCACAGCTGCAAAGCTCTTGGGTTGACATGCAGCCGATAACATCTAGAAGTGAGGTCGCTGCGGCGGCTGTACGCGCTGGTGAGGGCCAGGTGCGGCCCGAGCAGGACAGCGAGGCTGTCATCTACACGCACTCGACGCCCGACTCGCAAGCAACTGCTATGACCGCAGTGACAGCAGTGACTCCCGAAGCAGCGCCTATTCTCTTGTCTCGTGTTGAGACGTATCGGCAGAAGCCCAAGCGATCGCTATTTCGCTAGAGCTTGATGTTAAAAAAACAAATGGAGTGGGGTTCCCAAACTGTTGGCAGTTTGCACTCCACTCCATTTTTATTGTAAATGTTCAGATCGTATAAGTGCCGATGTCGAGGCTCTCCATCACTTGCGATCGCAGCGCCACGAACTCGGCGCTGTTGCGATTGCGCGGCCGCTCCATGTCGGCCTTCACGGTACGTACGATGCGTCCTGGGCGCGGACTCATGACATAGATCGTATCGGCCAAGTAGACGGCCTCGTCGATGTCATGGGTGATGAGCAGCACGGTCTTACCTGTGCCACGCCATAGCTTGATCAGCTCGTTCTGCATCGTCAGCCGGGTGATGGCATCGAGCGCGCCGTATGGCTCGTCCAGCAGCAGCACTTCAGGATTCAGCACGAGTGCACGGGCGATCGAGGCACGCTGCTTCATTCCGCCGGATAGCTGGTGCGGGTAATACTTCTGGAAGCCGGTCAAGCCGACCTTCTCCAGAATTGCATCGACGCGGGTGCGGCGTTCGGCAGCGGGAACCTTAGCCAGCTCCATGCCGAAGCCGACATTGTCTTCCACGGTGCGCCATGGATATAGCGCGTGCTCCTGGAAAATCAGGACGCGCTGCGGGTCGGGTTGCCCGATGATGCGATCATTCGCGAGCACCTGGCCGGTGCTTGGTTTCTCCAGCCCTGCAATCATACGCAACACGGTACTTTTGCCGCAGCCAGACGGACCTACAATTGCTGCAAATTCGCCTTTCTCAATGGTCAGGTTGATATTCGATAACACATCGAGCTGACCGAACTGTTTCGTGATGTTATCAATGCGAATCGTCTGCATTATTGGTCCCCTCCCGATACATAGCGCCAGTGAAGCAACTTGCGCTTCAGACGCTCCAGCACCATATAGTCGAGGAAAGCGGCGATGAGGCCGATGCACATGATGCTCATCAGTACGCCTTCCATATCGGCGATCTCACCCCGCCAGTTGGAGTAGTAGCCGAGTCCCGAGGTTGCTCCTCCGACCATCTCGGCAGCAATCAGCGAGCGCCAGGCGTTGCCGAATGCCACTTGTGCACCAGTCATGAATGCAGGAAGAGATTCGGGTGCGAATACCTTGGTAAGCTGTTGTCCCTTCGTGGCACCCAATACACGAGCAAGCTCGAGATGCGTCCGATTCACACCTTCAGTTGCGTTCAACACGGACAGCGCCATCGGGAAGAAGCTCGCAATCGTAATAACCGTAATAATCGTAGCATTGCCGTAGCCGAGCAGGATCACGAAGAATGGCACCCATGTAATAGGTGGAATGGATTGCAAGATTGAGATTAAGCTGCGCAGGTACAAGGCAAATGCTTTCGAGACACCGGCTAGCAGGCCCAGAATGGCGCCCAGCAAGCAGGCGACCGGATAGCCAACAGCTAAGCGAATCATACTACTCTTAATTCCGTTCATGAAATCAGGATTCGTGAAGCTGCGGAATAACCGTTTGAACACAAAGGGAACGTCAGGCAGCAAGTAAACCGGTAGCGTAAAGGCGACAATCTGCCATATAGCAAGAAGGCTGCCAATGGCAGCGAGGAACGGCAGCAACTTGCGTATGAAGGAGCCGACTTTCGATTTGTTCGTTTTCGTGGTGGCTGGTGTGGATGTAGAGTTCACCGAATGTAGTCTCCTTACTATTTTTTCTGCGTATTTTGCCAAGTCAGATCAAGAATGTCATCTACTTTAACCGACTTATCCAATGCTTTTTGCTCCAGCAGCAGATCGGCAATTTCTTGCATTCTCTTCACATGATCGGCGTTGATTTCCCAGTTGAACTTCTGAGAATCAATTGATTCCTTGATGACGGTAGTCGCTTTGATGTCACCTTTGTCGGTCTTGACTGTATCGCCCTGGATGAAGCGGCTTGTAATCAAGTCTGCTGCCTTCTGGGAATCCTTCTGCAGCATGTCGATCGCTTCCTTCTGAGCGTCCAGCATCCGATTCACGCCTTCGCGATTCTTCTTCAGCACATCGTCCGTCGTAATAACGACCATGCAAGGGAACGGCCATTCTTTACCGACTTCATAGATTTGCTTCACTGGCATCGTCTTCGTAGCGATCTTATCGTAAGGCTCGAACACGAATGCCGCATCGATCGCTCCGCCTGCCAACGATTGAATCGCTTGCGCAGGTTCTACGTACACCATCTTCAGATCGTCTTTGGTCAGCTTGGCATTTTTCAGCGTAACTCCAGTCAAGACGGTATCCGCGGTGCTGCCGGCTTTTTGCGAGCCAAGACGTTTGCCCTTCAAATCTTCCACCTTACTGATTCCGCTGTCATTGCGTACCAGGATGCTGTGGAAGCCCATTTGCGCGCCGCCCACGACCTTCAGACCTGCGCCCTTGGACGCCCATGTTACAGCATTCGTGAAGCCGAGTACGCCTGCATCAACATCACCGCCTACCATCGCTTTGATCAGGTCGGTTCCGCTCTCGAAGGCTTGCATCTTCACATTCAAACCATTTTTCTCATATAATTTGGCATCGAAAGCAACCATAGCTTGTGCATCGTCCATTACGTTTAGGTAGCCCACCTTAAGGTCCTTGACTTCTTTCTTAGGCGGTGTTGTTGCTGTAGCCGCTCCCGATGGTGCTGGTGTTGCTGCTGAGCCTTGTGTTTTGGAACCCGACTCCTTCTCCCCGCAAGCACTGAGTGCCAGCATAGATGCAGCCAATGTTAATCCGAGCAGTACGTTTGCCGTTTTTTTGCGATTGATGCGAGTATTCATTGTATTTCCCCCTAAACTTATTAAAACCATAATTCCTACTGTTTTAATAGGATTATAAAATCCCTATAAAGAACCGTCAAGTATTTATTCTAGTTACTGTCAAAAATGTTTCAATCGCATATACACCCCGACGTCCGAATAGGATGGAGAAGGATGAATTTGTTACGCAGAATCTTTTAGAAGGAGGGATGTTTCATGGTGACACAGGATGAGAAGAACATCGCACTGATCGCCCATTTGCTGTCGCTTGTGACCGGCTTCATAGCACCATTAATCATTTGGCTCATGAAGAAAGATCAGTCCAGTTATGTAGAACAACATGCCAAGGAGGCGTTAAATTTTCAAATCTCCATCTATATTTATGGCCTCGTGTCGAGCATTCTGATCATTGTGCTGATCGGGATTGTGCTGTTGTTCGTGCTTGGGATCTTTGCATTCGTGGTCATTCTGATTGCTACGTTGAAGGCGGCTAAGGGCGATCTGTACCGCTACCCACTAACGATCCGCTTCCTGAAGTGATAAGGCGCTTCGTTTCGGGTATAATGGGAGCCATGGCCACGAACACTCGGCACAACTCGCATGAGGAACGGAGCAGGACAGTACGATGAGCACATTAATTGCTTTATTGACGGATATTATTCATTCACAGAAGCTAGGGCAAGCTATCATCTCAGCACCTAGAAAGAAGTTGCCGGACTCGATCAGCAAAGTGAGAATCAAGCCGGTTCAATTGAAGTCGGGCCTGCAAGTACAGTTCGAATATCATTATGCGCGGAAAGTGACCCATGAGAATGTGAGTCCCGAACAGGCTGTTGTTAAGATGTCGGATTTGTTGCAAAAAGACGGATTCAAGCAGGGGCTCGTACAGACGGCTGAAGCGGACTATCACATTCTCATGAATAAAAAGGGTGAGGCTTCGATTCTCAAGAAATCGCCTACTCGTTCGGTGCAAAGTGATGCAGGGCATAACCGCAAAAAACAGTATTTGCTTGAGGAAGGAACTCCGGTTGCTTTCCTTGTTGAGCTGGGTGTGATGAATGCGCAGGGGAAAGTGCTGGCGGCGAAGTACGATAAGTTCCGTCAAATCAATCGATATCTGGAAATGGTTGACGATGTCGTGGGTTCGCTTCCGACTGGACGAACGTTGAACATCGTCGACTTCGGCTGCGGGAAGTCTTATTTGACGTTCGCGTTATATCACTACTTGCAGGTAGTTCGGGGGCTGGATATTCAAGTTGTTGGCTTGGATCTGAAAGAAGATGTCATCGCAGATTGCAGCGCGTTGGCGGACAAGCTGGGGCTCGACCGCCTGCAGTTTCTTGTCGGCGACATCGCCGAGTATAAGGGCTTGGAGCGCGTCGACATGGTCGTGACGCTGCATGCTTGCGACACCGCGACGGACGCGGCGTTGGAGAAGGCCGTCCGCTGGGACGCGGACGTCATCTTGTCCGTGCCGTGCTGCCAGCACGAGCTGTTCGGGCAGCTTGCGAACGCGACGCTGTCGCCGATGCTGACGCACGGCATCATCCGCGAGCGGTTCGCGGCGCTGGCCACGGATTCGATCCGGGCCTCGCTGCTCGAACTACTCGGGTATAAGACGCAGATCATGGAGTTCATCGACATGGAGCACACGCCGAAGAACTTGCTGATCCGCGCGGTGAAGCAGACATCGCTCTCTTCCGAGCGAGTGGTGGGTAAGAGGGAGGCACGGGCAGACGACACGGCGAGCGAGGGAGGCACGCAGGCAGTAGTCGGCGCTGCGAGCGAGGGAGGCGCGCTGGCCGTGACCGGTCCAGTGATCGCGGCCAAGGCGGCGGCGTACCGTCGCTTCGTGTCGGAGCTGGGCGCCGACCCGTATCTGGAGCGCGCGCTGCGGGACAAGCTCGCGCCGATCTTCGCCGCTGCTGGAGCTACCCGGGCGTAGTCAGCAACGCGATGCGATGGAGTGCGCCGGTTAGCTTTTGCCGAGTCTATCGGCTACGTAGTGGGAATAGGAGAACTCAGTTCTCCTATTTTATGATCACAACGAACGAGAGCGAATATAAGAGAACTCAGTTCTCCTATATCGCTGTAACATCCAACCAAACGGCCATCCTAGCTTGAATAGGAGAACTGAGTTACTCTATTTCGACTTTGTACGGCCCGACTTGGTGGATAAAAGAACTCAGTTCTCTTATTCGCCAAGTCGGGCTATTCTTTTCCCAACCACCACTTTGCTTCCAGCACGCCCCGCCCGCCGACCGCTTAACCGCGCTCGCCCTCGACATCCCGCCTGCGCACCTGGCCTCGCTCACCACAAACAACAAAGAGGCTGTCCCAAGCCGCTACATCTCAGCTTGGGACAGCCCCATTCCATCAGTTCGCCACGAATTTGTACGTTTTGCCCTGAGCTGCGTTCACTTGTACCGCGTATTCGTCGAAGATCGCCTTGCCCTGGTACTTCGACATGAGCTCGGCGCGATACTTCGGCCAGTTCGCCCCGGATTTCTCCTCGAACAGCAGCTTCACATGATATTCCCGCATCTTGGTGCGGAAATCGCCGATGTTGATTCCGGCCGGCGGCGCAGTACTTATGCCGATCGATGGGAGGTACTTGTAAGATTTAATCGTCTTGAGGATGTCACGATCGCGATCGGACATGGACGGATCGATAATCGTCAGCCCCAGTCGTTCCGGCTCGTCCAAGCGCGTGAAGAAGTTCCAAATGTTCAGGAAATCGCCCTGGTCGACAATGTCTTTCTTGATGGCGGCATTGTTAAGGGTATAAGTGCTGCCGCTCTTCGTATAGTGGACGCCTTCTTTGCCATAGTGGGTAAGCAAGTAGCCATCTGCACTGGCTAGCCAATCGAGTATCTCCACCGTGCGGACGATCTTCGCAGGCTGTTTGTCAGCCGTAGTCTTGGCGAACAGGAACGGAAAGCCGGGAATGTTCTCCGTCCAGACGCCAGTGTCCTTATAAGGCTGGAACGGAACCCAATTCGCTTGAGGCGTAACGGCCTTCGTCTTGTTCTGGTAACTGGACGGGATGCTGTCGAGCCCGAATTGCTCATCCGACAGTACGATGCCGACTTTGCCTTGCGCCGCTTTGTCCAAGTGCTGGGTTCCCTTATTCAGGAACCAGTCGGGGTCGACGATGCCTTCGGCAATTTCTTTGACAACTCCGTCAATCACGTTCTGTATTTTCGGGTCGGTCTGCGTGTCGATGAATTGATCGCCGACCAGCATGCTGGCTCCCATCAAGCCGTTTTTCAGCCAATCCGGAAAGTCATAGGAAAGCGAATTGCCATTGCCGGCCGCGCTCAGGCCGTAAGTGTCCTTCTTGCCGTTGCCGTCCGGGTCGTTAAACGTGAATTTCCGCATGACCTCCAGCATCTCGTCGTACGTATTCGGGACACTCAAGCCTAGCTTATCCAACCAATCCTTACGGACATAGTAGGAGCGATATGTTTTATAGGCGAACGGCAGCGGAGCACGCCAGAAAGTCCCTTTTTCTACCGCATAACCCGGCAAGTCCGCTTCCTTGAACCAAGTCTTAAAATAATTCGGCATCGTCTTAGCACTCACGTAAGGCTTCAAATCGGCCAGAAGACCATCTGTTGCATACTTCTGCGATGCGGTTCCCGATGCGATGAACATGTCGGGAGCTTCCCCTCCGGCAAGCATGACACTGATCTTGTTGTCATAGTCGGTGCCGGGCGCCATGTATTCGAGATTCAGGCTTACATTAAATTTCTCTTCAATCGCTTGCTTGACGAAATCATCCTTGGGCAGCGTGCTGCTCGCTTTTCCTGAGACGAACCATCTCAATTGCAACTTTTCTTTCTTGGCGTCCGTGGCCTGAGGTGCTTGTGTCTGCCCGGCACCATTCTTCTTCGCCCCTGATTGTCCTTCGTCAGACTTGGAGGAACACCCTGTCACCACGAGCGAAAGTACTATCGCACTGACTCCCGCAAGTTGAAAGGGCTTCCAATTAACTCTTTTCTTCATAAGCATGACCTCCTATTATTTAGGCCCAACGTCTCGACCCGCTGGCTAGCCATCCGGCCTCCAGGAATCTGAATTCATCATGGCACAGGAGAACGCTTACTGAAACTGTACGATCGGGAATCGACTGTACATGGCGAACTGTACTTTGCGAAATGAACTGTACTTCACACCCCGGAGGCGCTCTTCGGCATCAAAGGACTTGCTTAAGCCGGTATTCCTTCGGCGTAGTGCCGTATCTCTTCTTGAACAGTCTGAAAAAATAGCTTTGGTTCGTAAACCCGACTCTCTCCATAATCTGATTTACGCTATATTCGTGCTGGCTCAGGAGGGTGATCGCTTGCTGCAGCCGTACCTCGTTCAGATACTCTGGGATCCCCGCCCCATACTTCTGTTTGAACAGCTTGCTGATATGCGCACTGGACAGTCGGATCATCGAGGCAATTTCGGGCAGACACAAATTCGCGTCCATGTAGCGGGTATGGATAATTTCGTGAATCGTTTGCGAAACTAGTTGATTCGTATGATCGCCTGTGGGCTCGTTCAGAGTGACGATGATCTCAGCCAGTTTATCGTGAAACAACTGCTCGGCTTCTTGAAGCGTATCGATGTGAGCTAACTGCCCATATAATTCCCGCGTATCCAAAGCGACCGGCTGCAGCCGATTCCCATTCATCTCTTCCACGTACTTATGAATGGTCGCGAGCAAGTGGAACATGCCGTATAGCATTTGCTCGTACTTCAACAAGCGCAGGGAGCAGAACCATTCCTCGAGGCATCCGATCACAAGCTCGATGCGCCCTGACTTCAACCCTTCGGACAGCCGCTTCTCCAGCTCCGGAGAAGACAAGAACTGTCCAGAGCGCATGTTCGGCTCCACCAGCTCTGGAGTAATAAGCGCCATTCGGCCAAACAGCATCCGATAGTTGATATAGTCGAGGACTTGTTCATACAGTCGGCTCAATTGCTGCATATGCTCTCCGATCGGACTGACCGCCGCCGTTAAGGATAGCGAGTACAAGTGCCCGGCTTTGCCTTGAATGCTGCGGATGCGCTGCAGCAAGTCGTCAGAGTCTCTCGTCTCTTCGGGCCAGGCAAGAACAACGAGGACGCAGCCGTTGCCCATATCCATACATTCGTGCACATACCGATCCGACAGCATTTCGCTTGCGAGGGTACATACAACAGCTGGGTAAGCAGCCGAATCCTGATTTCGCCCGGAGGAATTCGCCTGCGGCTTGAAGTCATCGATCCGGAATCCAACAAGAAGGAAAGGATGTTCAAGCTGGAGCGCCAACCGATGCTGGCGGATCATCTCCTGAATGTCCTCCAATGGTGTTGAGGCGCTCTCCAGCACGATTTTCTTCAAATCATACGATCTCAGAACCCGATTCTGGTCGTCTTGATGCTGGGCTAGCTGATGCACTTGATCGATCGTATGCTGGAAGGCGTTCGAGAGATACGCCCATTCATCCTTACGAGCAACACTCGAATCAGTTGTGGCGGCCGTCATGGTGGAGCGTACTTTTCGCAGCAAGATCTCAACAGGATGGTACAGACGCAGCGCCAGAGCAGCGGAAGCGCCAAGCGCTAGCAGTAAGAACACAGCAATGATGTAGAAGGATACCGCGCGCATTTGTAAAATCTCATGGAACACTTGCTCATAAGGCTGCACACTAACTACGGTCCAGTCGTACTTGGAGGACTTCATATAGGAGACGATTTCCTTCTCCTTGCCGGTGCCGTGCACGAACAGGTCTGCGCTATTCTCGGATCCGTTCATCTCTTGCTGCAGGGATTGATATAGCTCTCCGCCGTCCGACCAGCTCTGTTGCACAGGATCGTAACGCTCACCTGAACCATTCATAAGCAGCAGTCGGCTGTTCCCGTTATCCTTCAGCCGATTAATGCCAGACAACTGGGCGAATACCCATTCGGGCTGCACATTCAGAATGAGCATGCCTTTCTTATTCAAGCTTGTCGGCTTGTCGCTGTACATGAAGTAAGAGAAGAAGTCGATCGGTCTGCGATCGACCGAATGGGTACTAGCGGACACGGGAAGAAGCTTGAGCTTCGGTATATTCGTTTGGTTGGCTACATATCGAGCCGTCAGCATGTTCACGCCTTCAGGCTGACAAGCCAGAATAGCGGAGGGGGAGTAGGAATAGTAGCATTGGTTGCGCTCGTTATAGATGACGATGGAATGTAGGAACGGTGCTGCTTTCATCAGCCGTTCCAAGGTCGAGAGATGTTGGTACAACGTATAAGTATCCTGAAGATCGGCGTACATGAAATCGCTTACATCAGAATCGTAATAAGCAGATATAGCCGTCGTCTTCACCAGTTCATTCACAGAATCCAGGTTGTAGATCGTTTGTGCGAGCATCTTCTCGCTGGCAGACTGTTGAATGTCTAAGACTGTACGTTCGGTATGAATATAAAGCGCGGCTGAAGAAGCGGACAGCAGCACGAGGAGCAGCAGCGTCATGGACAGCAGCAGCCGGATCAAATACTTTCTGGATGTATAAGGCAATGTGAGATTCATCGACAAAACCCCCTCCCCAGCATAATACCACATTAGAGGGGTTTCGTGATTAGAATGTGCCTTGGAGTCCAGGCGCGAGTCTCGACGAAAGGTGCTATATCTTTTTCTCTTACTCCCCCATGCTGCAGGAGCTGGGTTCTGGGTTTCGGGCTGTTGGGCAAATGCGAGTGAGAATCGGAAAAGGGGTCTGCCGCGAGTTTTGGCTTTTCGTCATAACCATAAACATATAATCAGAGTGACGAAAAACAAGATGTCTGAGCTGGGCAGAACCATTTCCGTTTCTCTAACGATAATTTGCCCTTCCTTAAACCTTGAATCGAGCGACAGCGGCCTGCAAATCCTCCGCCATCTTAGCAAGCGCCTGAGCCGAAGCCGACACTTCCTCCATGGAAGCGGTCTGTTCTTCAGTAGCAGCGGCGATGTGCTGTGTATTGTCGGCGGCCTGCTCCGACACCTGCGCGATATGCTGGATCGAGGTCAACATAAGCTGCGCCCCGCCGTTCAATTGCTGCACGACCGCCGAAACCTCCTGTGCCTGGCTGGAGACGTTCGTGACCCGCTCGACGATTTCGCGGAACGAGGTGCCGGCTTCGCTCACAGCGGATATCCCGTCCGACACTGCGGTCGTTCCTTGCTGGGTGGCGTCAATCGCTTTGCCGGTGTAATCTTTCATCTCCCCAAGCAGTTCGCGAATTTGCTCAGCGGATACACTGGATTGCTCGGCTAGCTTGCGAACTTCGGTCGCCACGACGGCGAAGCCTTTACCGTGATCACCAGCACGGGCAGCTTCAATGCCCGCATTCAGCGCGAGCAAATTCGTCTGCTGCGCAATCGTAGTAATGATCTTCACGATGCTATCGATCTGTTCGGACCGCTCACCTAGCATATGTACGGTATGGGCTGCGGCAGCTACCTTTTCTTGAATGACTTGCATCTGTCGGGTCACGTCCTCGATCATTCGGCTGCCGACGGCCGCTTTGACCGAGGTTTCGTTAGCTCCCACAGCGACCACTTGAATGCTGGAGGAAATTTGCTCAACTCCTTTGGACATTTCACCGGAAGCACGTGACGACTCTGCGGCGCTGCGCGCTTGCTGATCGGTGCCGCTGGCAATTTCTTGGATCGCAGAAGCGATCTCCTCGGACGAACGGCTCGTCTGCTCAGCGCTAGCCATCAGTTGTTCGGAGGTAGCTGCGACATGGTGTGCGTTCGAATACACTTGAGTCATTACTTCCCGAAGGGAATGCACCATGGTGTTGAAGTCGGCAATGAGAGCCCCCACTTCATCTTTTCGTTTCGTGATGATCGGTTCTAACGTCAGATCCCCTTCAGAAATCCGGTTAGCCCGTCTAGCCAGCTGTACGATCGGTTTGGATATGCGGTTCGCGATGAAGATAGAGAGGAGGATACCAATTAGTAACGCACCAGCCGTTAACCCAATCGAAAGTAATTTTATGGAGTGCGCATTCTTATAAGCTTTTGCAGTAATCTCGCTTGTCGCCTCATCGGTTAGTTCGATAATGCTGTCGAGGCTTTGTGCTGCCTTTATGAAGCTAGGGTGGACTTGCATCAGCAGGTTGATCGCAGCCGCCTGACCTTGGCCTGAGGAGATGGCATTTAAGATAGGAGGAATTCCTTTGGTGAAGGTATCGAAATTTTCGGTGAATGTTTTGAAAGCTTCGGCGGCTTTATCATTGGGGATAAGGCCTTCATATTCCTTGCGTTGCTCTCCGATGGAAGCGATCAGATCGTTCAATTCACCCTGCAGGCGCTCCCGTTCCCGGGTATCGGTCTCCAGCATATAGCGAAGTGTCATTCGCTCGGTGTCTTGTACATCTCCATGCATTGTGCCGATGGTGGCCAGACCGGGTGCATACCGGTTGTCGATATCTTGGGAAATTTTCTCGAACGAGTCGAAACTGACGATGGAGAATCCGCTGATGACAGAAAGAATGATGAGAATGATCATAAACCCGACAATCAGTCTTGCGCGGATAGAAAAACGGAATTGAAACTTCATAAACAACTATCTTCCTCTCTAGGGTGGTATATGATCTATATAAGGATATAACGGTTGGACGGGAGCTTTTTTGAACAGTGATCTGCTTCATAGTACAATGGTAATCATAACTACACTAGTACTCCTCATTTCTCTACTTGGCAGAGGCCGATTCCCAGCATTAGAGCGCGGTGCAGAACTGCGACGCACCATATACTGCGGAGGAGGTAACCGGGCTTATGTCCAACCTGTCCCAATTGTCCAAGTCTACTCAATCGCACAAATTACAAGACCGGAAGAACGCAATCATCCTGCTAATCGGCGCGACAGGGAAGGTTGCGCTTGTTTTTATGCTTGCATTCGGACTTACCTTACTTCTGATGATTCCGGTAATAGGGCTGACTATGTATCGCTTGTCCAGAGAGGCAACGCTTAATTCGCTCGGGCAAGCTTTTGTGGAATGGGATGCAGAGACGATACTATCCGCTATGTGGAACCATCCGGCGTTTCTATACGGTTCGACCATTGCACAGGCGATCGGATTTATTGCGGCTGCTGCGATCTTGTATGCCAAAGTCGATTCCAAGCAAGGTTGGCCGATGGGTTGGACAACACGAGGTCGTCCGCTGTCGACATTGGGCAGAGGATCCATCATTGGTGCGCTGCTGATCACAGTCGTGTTCATTGCCATGCTCCCTATGGGCCTAATCGGCAGTCTGCAGGGGCAGGCTGATTTTTCCGCTTGGTCATCTGTAGGGTGGTATGCGGCCTTGCTGGCGCTTGTGACCGTCAATGAAGAAGTGTTCGTACAAGGCTACACACAAGGGCTGCTGCGTCACCGACTTGGACGGGTTGTCGGACTGGCTGGCTCGGTCCTGCTCTTCACCCTCATGCATGCGCTCAATCCGGGTGTGTTCGAGCATGGAGGATTGCCGCTCCTTAATACCGCTCTCTTCGGCATTTTCCTGGCGCTATGTCGCGAGACCTCGGGAGGATTATGGCTTCCTATTGGTGTTCACTGGGCGTGGTATTTCGTACAAGGCTGCGTATTCGGCTTTCCAGTGTCCGGTACCCAAGTGCCATCTCTAGTCTCGCCGGAGATTAAGGGTACCACCTGGTTGACCGGTGGACAGTTCGGAGCGGAGGGAAGCCTTCTAACGACATGTATAATAGCTGCTGCTGTGATTCTAATGCTACTTCGAGCCAGGTCACTGGGGCTGCCTGCTGACAAGTGATGTCCTTCATCGATGTACCATCTCCCGTATTAGCCAGTGGATGCATATAGAACTTCAAATGGCTAATGCTAGAAAGTAATCTAATTTTGAGGTGGAATGGGGAAGTGGTGTCGCTTGTTATGGTTGGTCATAGCTTTGGTGCTGTTTATATTTCAGATCGCCACGATACTAGTTGTGGAATTCCGCAATCCATCCAAGTCGGTAGCCTGGTTAATGATTTTATTCATCTTTCCGATTGTCGGGTTTGTCGTCTACTACTTCCTGGCCAGAGAATATAAGCAACGGCGGAAGATGAGGCGTAAGGATCGCAAACTGCTTGACGAAATGCGTCGTGGCCTGGAACTGAAGGCGCGTGCGTTAACGAAAGATCCCAGCTTAGCTCAATGTGCCGTATTCCAGGAGCAGAGAATGATGGGGCTGCTTACGAACATGCCGGAAGCACCTATTACGTCCTGCAACCGTGTGAGGGTGCTGAGTGATGCTGCCACTACCTATGAAGCGATCTTCACGGCCATTGAGCAGGCCAAGCAATTCGTACATCTGGAATATTATATAGTCCGAGACGATCATACAGGACGGCGACTGCAAGAGCTGCTGATACGCAAAGTAAGCGAAGGTGTGCGTGTCCGGTTTATTGTGGATGGACTCGGCTGTTACAAGTTAAGCGCCAGTTATATCAATGAGCTGCGAAACGGAGGCGTGGAGTTATACGGGTTTCTCCCCCCTGTGATTGCATTTTTCGACAAGCGCATCAATTACCGGAATCATCGGAAAATCGTAGTTGTTGACGGCCTGATCGGCTTCTTGGGCGGCATCAACATTGGTGATGAATATCTAGGCAAAGACCCGAGATTTGGCTACTGGCGTGATACGCATCTACAAGTACAAGGAGACTCGGTCTATTATTTGCAGCATACGTTTGCGACGGATTGGGCGTTCGTAAGCGGGCAACCCATGCCTAAGCAGGACTTCTTCCCCGAGCATGACTGTGCGGAGCCGGATAAGGAACATATGCAGATTATAGCGAGTGGACCGGATGCTCCCTGGGATGCGGTGCAGGAAGTGTTCTTCAGTGCGATGGCGACTGCCAAGCACCGGATCTACATTACGACACCGTACTTTATCCCCGACCCCAGCATCGCCATGGCGCTCAAGACAGCTGCTTTCAGTGGGATCGACGTTCGAATCATCATTCCGCTTGTCCCGGACACGAAAATCATCCATTGGGCGTCCCTTTCGTATGTCAAAGAGTTCATGCTGGCAGGTGTGCGATTTTACCAATATCGCAAAGGCTTCGTCCACGCCAAAACACTGATCATCGATCATATGCTTGGCACAGTAGGGACCGCGAATATGGACATGCGCAGTTTTTTCAGCAACTTCGAGATTATGGCTGTCCTTTATGAGCGCAACAGCATTGAGCGACTGGAGCGTGACTTCCAGGAAGATATGAGGAACAGCATAGAAATTGACCCAGTTGCCTTCTCCAAGCGCTCCAGGTTTATACGTGGGCGGGAAGTCATCGCTCGTCTGTTGTCCCCGTTGTTTTGATGTGAAAAGGGATTGATTTTGACCAAATGCAGGAAAATGTATGAAACTGTCGAATTTCATCAGGGAGAACCATCCATAGAACAAGAAGAAGAGGGGACCCTATGATTCGGCTATCAAGTGCAAGGCAGAGGCAACTCGATTATATCGGACTGACCGATAAAGACTTAAGCTTACTTGCAAGTAAGAAGGAACAATTCGAGCAAGTAGTTAACGTGCTAGTAGATCAGCTCTACGAGCGTATTACACAAGAACCGGAGCTCGTTGCAATCATTCAGAAACACAGTACGCTGGAGCGTCTGAAGGAAACACAACGGTGGTACTTCCTGACCATGGCAGCAGGTACGATTGATGAGGCATTTATCGAGAAACGACTGTTTATCGGACACATTCACTCCCAAATCGGGTTGACCACGAACTGGTATCTGGGAACTTATATGAAATATTTGGATTTGGCAATCGTGCATTTCCAGCATGTGATACCTGACGAGTGGGTGCAAGTCACGCACGCCTTGTCGAAAATGTTCAACCTGGATTCCAGCCTGGTGCTTGAAGCTTATGAGCGCGAAGAGAAGCAGAAGATTGAGGACCTCGCGGGCGAGCAGCACAATCTTCTCCAAGGGATCAGCAATGCGGTACAGGAGCTGGCGTCTATGATGGTGGAGCTGAGCAGCAGCAGCCAGGCGGTAGCGGAAACGGCTCTGCAGACGGCGGAAGCCCAAGACAATGCTCACCAAATGGTGAACAGCTTGTCCCACGAAATCGGGGAAATCTATACGATGGGCAATCTGATGCAGGAAATTTCCGACCAGACCCATTTGCTGGGCTTGAACGCTGCTATTGAAGCCGCTCGAGCTGGTGAACAAGGGCGCGGCTTCAACGTAGTAGCGAACGAAGTGCGCAAGCTGGCCGCCCGTTCGAAGGAATCGATGGAGCAAATCGAAGAGCGTTTGAACGGCATATCGAGCGTATTGAAGAAGGTCATGACCGAGTCCGAGCAAACGTCCATTCATGCCCGCACTCAAGCGGCCAGCTCTCAGGAACTGACCTCATTCGTACAGATGATTGAGAAGGTGACGTTGGAGTTGGAGAGCTTGAAGAAGACGGTGTAAAAGGATGTTAAAAAAGTCCACTTTGATAACGAAGCTGATCTAGTAGGATCTCGACGTCGAATCTTGAACGAAAGCCGGGAACTCCGGTACTCACGTAGCCTACTACGCTCCGTTCCTCGTT
Organism: Paenibacillus sp. P4_E11; assembly: GCF_056401635.1. Taxonomy (NCBI): domain Bacteria; kingdom Bacillati; phylum Bacillota; class Bacilli; order Caryophanales; family Paenibacillaceae; genus Paenibacillus; species Paenibacillus sp. P4_E11. The sequence continues at coordinate 29,450 of NZ_JBFUIX010000030.1, forward strand.
CCTCGTCTTTCCTTCAACCTTCTCGGTTCTGAAAGCGGACTTTTTTAACTTCGATTTTATTTTAACCTATCACACCTAACACACGCTCCAGGTTTTGCGGGGGGACCTTCACTAGAAGGTCCCCTTTGTTGTGCAGCCGTTCCCCGATGTTCAGCAGGTGGAAGTCACGCGGATCGGCGCCGAGCTCCACTTCGCTCCATTCGAGCGGCGTAGACACCGAAGCAGCTTCCCGGGCGCGAGGCGTGTATGGGGAGGATATGGTCTTCCCGTACCAATGCTGCAAGTAGTCGATGTAGATCAGATCGCCCCGGTTCTTCTTCAACCGCTCGATCGTGAACAACTTCGGGTACGTCTGCGTCATATAGACACCGATGAAATGGCCGATCTTTCGCAGTTGCTCGAATGTGTACCCTTGTTGGATGGGGATGAACAGCTGAACCCCAGTTGCCCCTGAAGTCTTGGGCACACTGGCGATTCCCATCTTGTTCAGCGCCTCGCCGATTAGGAAAGCCGCCTTCATGATGCGCGGTTCCTGGTCAAGCGTAGGGTCGATGTCGATGATCCATTCGGCAGGCAGTTTACTATCGATATAGTGGAATGAGGCATGGAATTCCAGACAAGCCAAGTTGCCCAGCCACAGCAAGGTAGGGATCGAATCCAGCACGACATAGCGGATGTCTTCCATCACAGCGGTTCGTACGAAGGGGGGAAGCGGCTCCGGATTATTTTTCTGATAAAACGATTTGCCATGAATACCATTCGGGTAGCGGATCGTCGTCAAATAGCGGTTGGAGCAATAGGTCAGCAAGTAAGGAGCCAGCTCCAAGAGCTTTTCCAAATACATGACCTTCGTAATCCGCTGCTCCGGCCATAACAATTTGTCGGGATTCGTTACGGTTATCTCATGCCCGTCGATCGTTACGGTTCCTTTGTTGTGCCCAGTTGTCGCCATACGATTCACCTCTTTACTTGTAGCTTGTCTGTTGGAACGAAGTCGTATACGCTGGAATTAAGAAATATTGGGAAACTATTAAGAATTTTTTCAGATTTCCCCCCACTATTTCCCCAGAAGTTTTCGGTAAGATGAATGCATACCACAACTTGCGGGAGGTTATCGCATATGTTATTGCAGTTTACTAGCCGGTTTCAAGCCCTATGTCAGGAAAAGCTCCTGTTTCTTCATAAATTTCTACTACACCCGAAGCAAGTGGGAAGCGTAACACCAAGTTCGCGGCATTTGGCCCGAGCTATGGTTGATGCTGTTCCTTGGGACCGTGTCCATCGTGTTGCCGAGCTTGGAGCGGGTACAGGCCCGATTACGGAATTTATTCAGGCCAGGTTATGGCCGGAAGCGAAGCTAGTCTTGTTCGAGAAAGAACCGCAGCTGCGAAGTGGACTTGAGAGTCGGTTCCCTCAGTTTCCCTGTTACCCGGATGTATTGGAAATGCAGGCGTCGATCCAACAGGAAGGGATGGATCAGTTGGATTGCATCATTAGCGGCTTGCCGTTCGCTAATTTCCCGCAATCGCTTCGGGACGACATTCTCCATCAAATGGAACTGTCGTTGAAACCAGGAGGGATATTCATCGCGTTCCAATACTCCATGCAGATGCGAAAGCAGTTCGAACAGATGTTCGAGCTTCAGGAGATCCGCTTCGTCCTGTTCAATGTTCCTCCCGCCTTCGTCTATGTGTGTCGTAAGAAAGGGGAGCAGAAGTAATGTTGAAAAATGCCAAATGGCGCAAATATAGCCCATTACTATGGATGCTCGCGATACCGGTTCTGAATATATTTTATGCCATTCTGAATCGTCCGGGTCCTGAGGTAAACAGCCTGTTGTCTGACCTCGATAAGCTTATTCCTTTCCTGCCGGTCTTTATTATTCCCTATGTCATCTGGTATCCTTTTATTGCTGGTACTTTATTATTGTTCTTCTTCACGGACAAACGAATATATTACCGAGCACTTGCAACGTTATGCCTCGGCATGATAGTGTGCTATTGTATCTATGCGGTGTTTCAGACAACGGTCCCTCGACCTGTCCTATCCGATACAGGGTGGCTTCACGATATCGTAGCCTTCGTGTATGCGAACGACCAGCCGTTTAATTGCTTCCCCAGCATTCATGTACTGACCTGTTTTGTAATGATCAAGAACTTGCGCAAGTACAATCTGTTGTCGCCTGCGCTCCGTCTCGTCTTGATTACGATAGCCTGGAGCATTATTGCGTCTACCGTGTTCGTTAAACAACATGTGGTGTTGGATGCAGTAGGGGCAATATTGCTTGTAGAAGTATTGTACACGGCGATGAAACGCCTCATTCCTCTGAAGCAATCCGAGCAACAGCCTATGGCTATGGAATAAAGAATACGAACGAATAAGGGGGAGCCAGCATGACGACCGTACTTGTCGTGGATGACGATCCAGAGATTCGCGATGTGATTCATATCTATTTGCGCAATGACGGTTTCCGGGTCGTGGAGGCGGAGAACGGGGAGCAGGCGCTGGACGTGCTGGCGCGGGAGCAGGTTCAGCTAGTTATTCTGGATGTGATGATGCCCGTGCTGGATGGAATCAAGACTTGTCTGCGAATCCGCACGACGGACCATATCCCTGTTATTATGCTGTCGGCCAAAGGCGAGGACATGGACAAGATTACAGGTCTCTCGCTAGGTGCTGACGATTACATGGCGAAGCCCTTCAACCCACTGGAATTGGTCGCCCGGGTTAAGGCTCAGCTTCGTCGGTTCCAGCTCTCGGGTAAGCCGGCTTCAGCGGAGAATGAGATTCAGGTTGGGGAGTTAACGATCAATACGGCTCGTCATCAAGTAACGGTGGAAGGCCGGGATATTGCACTCACCCCGATTGAATTTTCCATCCTGGAGCTGCTAGCCGCGCATAGAGGGCAGATTTTCAAAGTAGATCGAATTTATCAGAGCGTATGGAAGGAACAAGACTATTACTCGGAAAATACAGTCATGGTGCATATCCGCAACATTCGGGAAAAGCTGGAAACGAACCCGAGAGATCCGAGATACATCAAGACCGTATGGGGAGTGGGCTACAAAATTGATTGAGCGCCTCTTGAAGTTTTCCAATCAACTGCAGACAACCCTCCGGGTTAAATTGATGGTCACGTTCGTTATTTGTGCCATGCTTAGTTTTTTTTCGGGTTATCTGATCAACCGGGTTGCCAAGGACATTCAGAAGAAACCGTATATCAGTTATGAATCCAGCAAGAGGCAAGTGCAAGAACGATTGATTGGGCTAGAACATCAGCTCGATACCAATCCCGAGCCCGCTGCCCTAACTTCCTATTTGAACGAAGCTGCCCGGCTGGGTGGGGTGGAAGCTTATGTGACCGATACACTCGGTCGCATTGTTCTGCGTTCAGAAGGGGCTACRCTCTCGCAATTGAACATTCATCAGTCGATGTATTCGACCAAGTTGGCGATAATGGCGCCACAGGCGGGGGAGCCTTACATGCTGATCTCTCCCGTGAAGTACCAAGGCGAGGAAATGTTCCTGGTCGTGAACGGTCCCTTGGTACCGGAACAAGCCTATACGTATACAGATCGGCCGCTGTTCAATCTGATCGCCGTGACCGTGTTGTTCATCTTCTACTTCTACTTGTTCACATTCCGGAAAATGCGTCAAATCCGGCAAATGAGCAACAGTCTGAATCGGATCGCGGAAGGCGAGCTGTCGGTTCGTCTGAAGTCGTCCAGTCGGGATGAGCTAGGTGTCGTCTCTGCTAACATCAATACGATGGCACAGCGCCTGGAGCAGCAGCAGGAGCGGGAGCGCAAGTTGGAGCAATCCAGAATGGAGCTGATTACAAGCGTTTCCCATGATTTGCGGACTCCGCTTACGAGTATAATTGGCTATCTGACGATTCTGAAGGACCAGAACGTCCCGGAAGAAGCAGATCGCAAGCGATACATCCAGAATACATATAGCAAAACCGAACAAATGCGCAAGCTGATTGACGATTTGTTCCAGTATACGAGACTGTCTGGCGGAGAAGTCGTGTTGAACAAATCGTCCTTCGATCTAGTCAATTTGCTGGAACAAATGTTGAACGAATTCGAGCCAATCGCCGAGCTGCAGGATGTCATGATCCACAGTTCCTGGCAGGTCGAACCTTTGCCGGTCTATGCAGACAGTGAGCTTATCGCTAGGGCGGTGGACAACCTACTCATGAATGCGCTGAAATTCTCGCTTAAGCCGAGCGAGATCAAAGTGCTTGCAGGTGTGGACTACCACGGAGCTTTTGTCTGCGTCGAGAATAATGGACAGCCTATCACCAAGGAGCAGGAGGAGAAGCTGTTCGACCGATTCTACAAAGCGGATCCTTCCCGCAATGATGGGCTGTTGCCCGGCTCTGGGTTGGGTCTGGCCATTACGCGAAACATAGTTCAACTGCACGGAGGCCGCATCTGGCTTACTCATGAAGCGGGACGATTCCGATTCTGGGTGACGCTGCCTTCTACCAAATCATTTATCTGAAAGGTCCCTTCAACATGGAATATTTACCGATAGTAGTAAAGATATTGGCTGTACTCATTGTGCTTGTCAGTGTGCTGTTCTTGTTAGGAAAAGTTACAGGAGAATTGATCGTATCCAACCGGAACCATTCGCTAGGTAAAATTTTCGGACGATTTGTTTACCTTCCCCGCCCGGTTGCTGCCTTCCAACCGCTGAGACCGTTGCAACTGTGGAAGCGAATCGTTGGTCTATTCTTGGTCACTCGGCTGCTCATCATAGGGGCTTCCGTCAGCTATGCAGCGGCAACCGCGAACGGATCCGGCCTCGGGGCGATCCTCGCTCAATGGTGGTTCGAATACGATTCGTACCACTATATCAACATTGCGACGAACGGGTATCAATCGACTGGGGAAGATCAGAATTTGATTGTGTTTTACCCGCTGTATCCGTTTCTGATCAAATTGTTTCATTTTATCATTCCGGACTATTTTGTCGCCATCACAGACACTTATACGGCTAATGCCGATTACTATATCGCAGGTGTAGTCGTTTCCAACTTGTTCCTCTTGATCGGTTTGTATTACTTGATTCGATTGGTGGAGCTGGAGTGGAAAGATTCGGAATTAGCTTCTTCTGCAGCCAAGTATTTGCTGTTGTTCCCGGTTTCCTTCTTCTTCAGTATCATCTATACGGAGTCCGTCTTTGTCACGTTCTGCATCCTGAGCTTCTATTCGATGCGTAAGTCGAGATGGCTTATGGCCGGGCTATTCGGTATGTTGGCGGCGTTGACGCGTAACCAAGGGGTTCTGCTGGCTATTCCGATCCTGATCGAGATGGCCGTTCAACAAGATTGGCGGACAATGCTGCGGCATGGTCGGATACGCGCTTGGCTGCGCGGGTTGTTCCCAGGCGTCATTGGCGTTGTTCTCCCTGTAGTCGGTATATTCATCTATCTGCTGATTAATAAGCTCGTGAGCGGGGATTGGTTCCGCTTCCTGTTCCACCAGAAGGATCACTGGGGACAGACATTCGGCTTTTACGCGGAAAATCTGGCGGAGCATATGAGACGTGCGCTTACTTATCACAAGCCCTTGTTCAACGTCGGGGTATACTTGCCGCAAATTATTATGTTCTTCATCACTTTCGGTCTACTCATCTACATGACCAACAAAATCAGGCTGTCCTATGCGGTGTATTCGTTCGCTTATTTGATCGTATCCTACTCGGCAAGCGCGCTGTTGAGCGGAACCCGGTATGTGGGCGGGATGTTCACGTTATATTTGTTCCTGGCTTATGTGATCAGTAAGGTGAATACGAGTCAAAGGCCGTATCTCGATTGGATTATGCTATTCTTCCTGTTGTTCTTCACGGTTGTGTTCGGATTGAATTACGTATTCTGACAAGCCATGGGGCATCCTTGTATAATGGGAACTATGACTGAATCATGATCATATTCAAGGAGAGGGGACTGCTGAATGTTAGATCGGAATGATACCGTGATCGGATTTGTCGGGGTGGGGGTTATGGGCCGCAGCATGGCTGCTCACCTGCTCCGGGCAGGCTACCGCTTGCTCGTCTATAGCCGGACGAAGGAGAAGGCAGAGGACATCGTGCAACAAGGTGCAGAATGGAAAGCGACAGTAGGCGAACTTGCGCAGGAAGCCCATGTCATCTTCACCATGGTCGGCTATCCGTCGGATGTAGAGCAAATCTACTTGGGACCAGAAGGTATTATTCGTCATGCAAGACCAGCTGCCCGTCTGATCGACATGACGACGTCCAGCCCGTCGCTCGCCAAACGGATCTATGAAGAAGCTAAGCAGAACGGACTGGCTGCCCTCGATGCGCCTGTCTCCGGTGGTGATGTGGGTGCACGGGAAGCCAGATTGTCAATCATGGTAGGCGGGGATGAGGAAGTATTCGAGGAAATGCTTCCGCTCTTCGAAGTGCTGGGGCGCAACATCGTTCGCCAGGGCGATGCAGGTGCGGGGCAATATACGAAGATGTGCAATCAGATCGCCATTGCCTCGAATATGATTGGTGTCTGCGAAGCGTTGTTCTATGCGAAGAAGGCGGGGCTTGATCCGTCGACGGTGTTGAAAAGCATCGAGAGTGGGGCAGCTGGCAGCTGGTCACTCAGCAATCTGGGACCGAGAATGCTCGCAGGCAACTATGAACCGGGTTTCTACGTGAAGCATTTCATCAAGGATATGGGGATCGCGCTTCAATCCGCCGAGGAGATGGGCCTTGCGCTGCCTGGACTCACACTTGCCAAGTCGCTGTATGATCAACTCGCCGCGATGGGCGAGTCCGACAGCGGAACGCAAGTGCTGTACAAATGGTTCGAAGCGTCTGAGGGTTAAGCAGTTAGGAAGGACAAACTGAGAAGAACAGACCAAATAGAACCAACCAAGAAGAACGAACTAAGAAGAACGAACTAAGAAGAACGAACTAAGAAGAACAAACCTATCAAATACAATCCAACAAATACCGCTCACATTTGAGCGGTATTTTAGTGCAACGCGATTACTCGAGCTGCAAGCCGATTTTTTCGGCTTACAGCCCCTGCGGTAGGCCTTACTCGAGCTGCAAGCCGATTTTTTCGGCTTACAGCCCCTGCGGTAGGCCTTACTCGWGCTGYAAGCCRAWTTTTTCGGCTTACAGCCCCTGCGGTAGGCCTTACTCGWGCTGCAAGCCGATTTTTTCGGCTTACAGCCCCTGTGGTAGGCCTTACTCGAGCTGCAAGCCGATTTTTTCGGCTTACAGCCCCTGAGGCAGGCCTTACTCGAGCTGCAAGCCGATTTTTTCGGCTTACAGCCCCTGCGGTWGGCCTTGCTCGAGCTGCAAGCCGATTTTTTCGGCTTACAGCCCCTGCGGTAAGCCTCACTCGAGCTACAAGCCGGTTTTTTCGGCTTACAGCCCCTGCGGTAGGCCTTACTCGAGCTGCAAGCCGATTTTTTCGGCGCTATTCGCGACCGCGGGATGCCAGAACCGGCCAGTAGCTCGGTTGAGGCTGTCGATTAACTGTGGACAAGAGGAGTGAAGAGTGGAAAAGAGGACCCTGGCGAGTTTTGGCTTGAACCTCCCACCGCTGAATCCTTAATACAATCAGGGAGGTTCAAACAAGATGTTTGAAACCCGGGGCCCCCACAAAGTACTCGGAAATACTACAGAGCTTGGCTTCACTTTGTGGGGATGACTAGGGGTCCTTTTTCACTTGGAACGGCCGTTTTTCTACAACGACAGCATACGTATGTATTAGGACTCTCGCAAGCGCTAACCGAATGCAGCGTCGCGTTTTTTGAGAATCGCGGATTTGGGCCATACTGGAAGGAAACGACTCATTTATCAGGAGGACGCGCGGATGCAGGATACGAATCTCAAACCTGTCGTACCGACAGAACCGGTCAGCACAGCCAACATGCCGAAGGGCGATCAATGGGTGTACCAGATCAAGTGGGACGGAGTCAGGATGCTAGTCTACTCCGAAGGGACCGAGACGCGCTTATTCAATCGCAGGCTGAATGAGCGAACGATGCAGTACCCGGAGCTGCTCAGGGTGTCCGATTACTGTACGGCGCAGTCTGTAATCCTAGATGGGGAGATTATTGCCCTGTTGGACGGCAAGCCATCTTTTCAACAGGTGATGCGTCGTGATGGGATTCGCAAATCAACCAATGTGGACGTTGTCCGCAAACAAGTGGCCATTACGTATATGATATTCGACATTTTGTATTTGAATGGGGAGTGGGTAACGAACCGAACCCTGCAGGAAAGGCAGCAGTTGTTGGTGGATTGTGTGAAGCCAAGCATTCAAGTTCAGCTCGTGGCTAACTTTCCGGACGGGGATGCGTTATATGGTGTGGTGGCGGCTCATGAGTTGGAAGGGATCGTCTGCAAGGACCTCACGAGCAAATACACAATCGGCGGGAAAGACAAACGGTGGCAAAAGAAGAAGTTATACAAAGATCTGATCGCAGCTGTAGGCGGTGTGACCTTCCGGGATGGGACGGTCAATGCGATCATGCTAGGGTTGTACGACGATGCCGGACAGTTTGTATTCATTGGCTATGCAGGAGCGGGGAAGATGACGCAGGCGGATTGGTATGCCTTGACCGAACGGGTGCCAGAACTAAGGACGGACACGCGCCCCTTCGTAAATATACCGGAAAGAAGCAAGGAAGCCGTATGGTTGACGCCGACGCTGACGGTGAAGATCAACTTTCTGGAGTGGACTTCGTATGGAACTTTACGCCAGCCCGGCATCCAGTCGTTTGTCGATCTTCCCCCGGCAGCTTGTAAGTTCAACCAAGACTAACCTGCTTCTTTCCTAGTAAAATTCCTTGTCGGCAATCAGGAACCTGTACCTTTCTCCTTAGCGGGTGCTCTCCGTTTCGCTCTGGGCTTGCCCGTTGTTGCAGTTGTAGAGGAGATGTCCGCGGTTGGTTCGGATTTGTCTATTGCGACATTAGCTGGTTTAGCGGCCTCCAGACTTGCCTGCAGGGCGGCCATTAAGTCGATCACATTCGTAGTAGGCGCCTCAGGAGCGATGCGAATTTCTTCACCTGCAATTTTTTGCTCAATCAGACGCATCACCTTATCGCGATAATCGTCCTTGTATTTGCCCGGCTCGAAAGGAGTCGACAGCTGCTCGATCAGCATTTTGGCCATCATCAGTTCCTTCTCGTTCACAACCGGATTTTCCGGTAAATTCGGTACCTGCTTAATGGAACGAATCTCGTCCGGATAAAATATCGTCTCCATCACAATACAGCCCTCCATCACACGAAGGGCGGCTAGGCTGCTCTTGGAACGGATGGATACTTTGGCGATTCCAATCTTGCCGCTCTGATGCATCGCTTCCAGCAGCAGACTATAAGCATTCGAGCCGGTTTCGTGGGGGGCCAAGTAATACGTTTTCTGAAAATATATAGGGTCAATCTCCGTCAAATCCACGAAGTCGATAATTTTGATTTCTTTGCTCGTCTCCGACAGCGAATCAAGCTCCTCTTTCTCGAAAAGCACGTATCGGCCAGGCTCATACTCATATCCCCGAGAGATGTCCTCCCATTCCACGGCTTGTTCGCAGTGTTGGCATGTTCGAACGTAGTTCAGTGGAGTCCCGCATTTGTTGTGGATGTACTTCATCGAGATGTCTTTGTCTTCCGTCGCAGAGAACATTTTTACGGGAACATGAACCAGCCCGAAGCTGATCGCCCCTTTCCAAACGGTATGCATACGTCCATTCTCCTCCTCATTAGACCGCCTTGTGGCGGACGTAATCCCTCTTATTCATTGTTGGCAAAAAGCGTCCGGTCTACACATGAATATGCCGAATCGGGGAAATCTAAGCAAGAATGTTGAATAAGAGTGACTGTCGATTTCACACCACAATGAATCGAAAGTCTCTATGAATCAACGGGAATCCGAACAGGAGGCGAGACACATGAGCGACATGCAAGGGAAAGATACAGATCACGAAGGTCGTAACGACTACTTTATGGATGTTGATCGTATGATCAATGAAGGCTTAGGAGGCGGGACTGTCTCGATGCATAACGGCCTGATCGAGGAAACGTCGACCGATACGATGGATGATACGATGAATCACGTGGAATCGCTTCTCCAGATGGAAGAATAAGACACCAAGGAGGCAGTTGCAATGGATGTGAACCGTGCTCAACAAATTGTGGATTCAGCGGAAACGATTAACGTTATGCTTGATGGCAAGTCTGTCTGGATCGATAGCGTTGATTCAATTAACAACACCGTGAAGGTGCATCCGGAACACAATCCCGGCCAATCCCAGACGGTTTCTGTGAGTCATCTACAGGAAGCTTAATCGTCACGGGAATCTTAATTGAAACGTAGAGGCGAAACAACCCTAGACGACAAGCGATATCGGCTTGCAGTAGAGGGTTGTTTGTTATACTCCTGTTACTTGATCCATATGTTACCGAAGGGCAGCAGCTCGCGCAGCGTTCGCTTAACGATCCCGTCACCGCCCAGTTGCTCTTCAAAGTCCGGATCGGGCGGAGCGGCCTGAAGCAAGACATGGCCGGTTCCGGTTATTTTCCAGTGATAAGCCATGTTCTGACTCGCTAGATGGTTGCCGTATACGCACAGCTCCAGTCGAGCATTATCGGGGTAAGCGATCAGGCAGCGGGAGTCGATGAAGGAAGGACGCTCTGGATGCAGCTCCCAGTCCAGCAAGGGGCCATGGGATAAGATCCCGATCGATCCAGCCCCCGAGAAGCGCATCCGAATCAGATCTCGAGTCACCAGCATATTCCTCGCACTCTGCACGACACTATCCATCCGAATGTGATCGGTGAAGTACAGCAAGTTCCGGAATTCAAACAGCAATCGGCCCTCGCCTGAGATAGGGACGGATTCAATCGAATAGCCATAAGGAAGAGCGATATACGCGGTTGCTGGGCCGGTCAGCTTTGCTTTCAGGAATTTTTTCTTGCGAACGATCCCCTTCAGATCCAGGAACCGATCTTCCCGTTGAGAGGAAGCTCCTTGGAAGGCGACTAGCTGACGAGGGTGGAGCAGGTGAACCGCTTCTTCGGGCTCCAGGATCATTTTGATGGTAGAACGTGCAGCTCCGCCAGAAGACCGCTCGTCAGAAATCACTTGCATGCAGGTTCCTCCTCATCAACGACTTCGCAGTACGACGCGGAGCACTCGGCCCAATAAGAAATATAGCATTACAAGACCAACTGCCGTTCCGAGCATTGTGATCGTTCGTCGGTATTTGGCGCTGCGTTCCTGCTCCGCCTGCTGCAAATCCCGGATGGATTGTTGCAGTTGTTCATTCTGACGGGCCAGCCGCTCGGTTTCCTGCAGCATTTTCTGCTCGCTGTCTTTCCATTGCTGCATAGCCTCCTTCGATTCCCGCGTGACGGAATCCAACTGGCGGTTGGCATCGTCCAATTGCTGCTTCGCATCGTCATATTGATTTTGCAGCTTGTCCACCTTTCCGGGGAGATGGAATATACCTTTTACCGTATCCATAAATCCAGCAGAGGCATGCGTGGAATGAACACTGATGCTAAGACCAAGCAAGGGCAAAGCGAGCATGCCGACCATAACGACAAGTCGCAGCGTTCGATACATGTTACTCGGATTCAGCTTCATTGTTCACACCTCCAGTGAATTAGGTACTATGTTGACATTATAGAGAGTGTAAGCCCGAACAAGCATTTATGCAACAGTAGTTTGCACAAAAAGACGAATTCTGCGGTCAATAAGTTGCAGGTCTGGGAAGGTCATTTGTTGCGGCGTCTGGACAGGACCGATATAATAAGGTCAAGTTCAAACTCAGCGCGGCATGAAGGGCTACTGGGGCAGGAGTAGAGAGTTACACAGGTAGAGGGGTGGCAATGATGGAAGTGCAGTATGCTTTTCGAGCCAGCAGCTTGGCGGACACCGTCCGTTTCGCAGAAGCTCTTGGAGCTAATCTTGAAGCGGGATCGGTGCTTGCACTGGATGGCGACTTAGGGGCAGGGAAGACGAGATTATCCCAGGCGTTAGCGCAGTTCCTAGCCATCCCAAGCATCGTGAATAGCCCTACTTTTACCATTATTAAAGAATACGAGGGCGGCAAGTTGCCGTTGTACCATATGGATGTGTACCGGATTACGCTGGAGGAAGCGGACGAGCTTGGCTTGGACGAGTACTTCTACGGCGATGGCGTGACGATTGTAGAGTGGGCGAGTCGCATTGAACCGATTCTTCCGCAGGATCGATTATCCATCTATATCCATGATTTGGGCGGGGAAGACAGACGGTTCGAGCTGCGCCCAAGCGGAGATCCTTATGAACAATGGTGCAGCCGGATGAAGGAGAACGGGACTTTAACATGAACAACTATACAGGAACAGAGGGGTCATCCTCTACAAACTCAAGCAGTAAATGGCTGGCACTGGATACGTCTACGGGATCGCTTACGATTGGGTTGATGGACAAAGGGCGCACAGTCGCGCAATTCAGCTCCGAAGCGGAGCGCAACCATTCCATTCAGCTGATGCCGGCAATTGAGCGTCTGCTGCAAGAGAATGGGATTACACCAGCCCATCTGAATGGTATAGCAGTAGGACGAGGTCCGGGCTCATACACGGGAGTTCGGATTGCCATAAGTGTGGCCAAAACGATGGCCTGGGCGCTCAATATCCCGGTCATCACGGTTTCTGGCTTGGAGGCACTTGCTCTTGGAGCTTGGAGGACGAGCGACAGCTCAGAGCGGAAGCTGCTGCAATGGTTCGTTCCGCTATTGGATGCCCGCCGCCAACAAGCGTTTACCGGGATCTATGCCTTGCAGGACGGACAACGCTCCACGGTTGCTACGGACGCCATCCGGCTTGTGCCGGATTGGGTAGAACGTATCGGCCAACTTCTGGACGAGCAGTCTGTTACGCCAGACCGGATTGTGTTCGTAGGTGAGACCTCAGGGTTCCTGCCGTGGATCGAAGCACTTATGGACAAGTATCCAGGACGCGTAAGTGCGAGACCTCTGGGGATCGAAGCTGAGTCGATCGGCGAGCTGGGTTGGGAGAGGTGGCTGCGCGGGGAACAAGACGATATGCATGGCTTGATTCCGAACTATACGCAGTTGGCCGAAGCCGAGACGAAGTTGCTGGAGAAGGAAAAGCAAGGAGGCGATCCGATTGGCTGAGCACATGGAAGAGGCTGGAATCGAAGCGCCGCAATTCCGATCGATGCGAGTGGACGACATTCCGGTCATCTGCGATATTGAACTGGAAGCATTTCCAACCCCTTGGACCGAAGGGGCTTTTCATAATGAATTGACGAATAATCATTTTGCCCATTACTTGATCATGGAGCTGGGTGGAGTTATTGTGGGGTATGCAGGCATGTGGCTCGTTATGGATGAGGCGCATGTAACGAATATTGCCGTTCGGAGCGGGTACAGAGGGAGAAGGCTGGGCGAGCGGCTGCTTACGCAGATGCAGGCGGCGGCTGTCTTCCTGGGTGCGGAACGCATGACGCTGGAAGTGCGAGTCACGAATTATATCGCCCAGCGGTTGTATGCCAAGCTAGGCTTCATTCCCGCAGGTCTGCGCAAAAACTACTATACCGACAACGGCGAAGATGCCATGATCATGTGGGCCGAGCTAAGTCGTGTGGAAGGAGTGGAGCTAGCGTATGATGGAGAGTAACGCTAATAACAGCGAACGTGAACGCTGTCTGATCCTCGCCGTGGAGACGAGCTGCGACGAGACGTCGGTCGCGATCGTGGAGAACGGACGACACGTGCTCGCCAACATGGTGTCGAGCCAGATCGACACCCACAAGCGCTATGGCGGCGTCGTGCCGGAGATTGCCTCGCGCCAGCACGTCGAGAGCATCACGCTGATGCTCGACGAAGCGGTGCGCACCGCCGGCATCCGGCTCGCCGACTTGTCGGCTGTCGCCGTGACGCAGGGGCCGGGGCTCGTCGGCTCCTTGCTCGTCGGCGTCGTAGCGGCGAAGGCGCTCGCCTGTGCCCTTAGCCTGCCGCTCATCGGCGTGCATCACATCGCCGGTCATATATACGCGAATAGCATCGTCCATTCGCTGGAGTACCCGCTGATGGCGCTCGTCGTCTCCGGCGGCCACACGGAGCTTGTCCACGTGGAGACACCGGGCCGCTTCCGCATCATCGGCCAGACCCGCGACGACGCAGCGGGCGAAGCGTACGACAAGGTCGCCCGCGCCATGGGCCTGCCGTATCCCGGCGGCCCGCATGTGGACCGGCTCGCCCAGCAGGCAGAGCCGGGCGAGGGCACCCCGCTGCCTCGCGCCTGGCTCGAGGCGGATTCGTACGATTTCAGCTTCAGCGGGCTGAAATCGGCAGTACTCGCCGCGCTCAATTCGGCCAAAATGCGCGGCGACGTGATCCACCCCGTGCGGCTCTCGCGCGGGTTCCAGGACTCCGTCGTCGAGGTGCTCGTCGAGAAGGCGCTGCGTGCCGCGAAGCAATACGGCTCGCGCCAGCTGTTGCTGGCGGGCGGCGTCGCCGCCAACCGCGGGCTGCGCGACGCCTTGACGGCGCGCTGCGAGCGGGAAGGGCTTCCGCTGCTCGTGCCGCCGCTCAGCCTGTGCACAGACAACGCCGCGATGATCGCCGCGGCGGCCTACTTGAAGTGGGAGCGGGGGGAGTTCACCCCGCTCGACATGAAGGCCGAGCCTCTCTTGTCGCTCGAGGCCTGGTCCGTGCAGTAATACAAATAAAGCTCGTTCCCGCTACGCTCGGGAACGAGCTTTATTCAATTCTTCAACCTTCTGAATCGTTTCGGTAACCGAATTCAGGCCGTTCCAGAACAAGGAGAGCGTTCGATTCAGATCTTCGAGCCATTCGTTGTCCGGGAATATCGTCTGCCCGAAGTGGGAATCGCTCAATTGGCTGTCCGCTACATTTGCCGCCTCCAGGAATCCGCGGTCCAGCACCTGGTCGTTGATCGGCTTCAGCACCGACAGGAAGCCGAATCGCTGCAGCAACTGCTCTTGAATGTCGGGGCGAATGATGAACTCGATGAAGGCTTGGGCCAGCTCCGGCTCATCGCAATCATTAGGCACCATGAGACCATTGGCCACGAGCAGCGACGATTTCTTCGGCCCGAACTGCACGGGCACAGCTTGTGGCTCGAACGTCAGGCCGGATTGTCGGAAGTAGGCCAGCTCTAGTGCGGTAGTGAACACCATCGCGACCTTCTCATTCAGGAAAGGATCTTGTCCCTTCTGGTTCATGTTGAACGTATGCAAGACAGCGGTCCGATCCACGTAGAGCAGGCGATGCAATAGCTCCAAAGACACTTTAAGCTGTTCCGGGGCATCCGCAAGCCCAGCGAAATCCACATTATGCTGTAACGCGATGACCGGCCAGCGTGTATGGCTGGAAGAGATGCCGAACCCGAATTGATCCGTAATCCCGTCCCCGTTCGTATCCATCGTCAGCTCTTTGGCGGCCGCCATCATATCCTGCACCGTCCAATCGGAATTCGGAACCGCAATGCCTTGCCGTTCGAACAGATCAGGGTTATACACCATGAATACGGGACTGAAGGTGATCGGAATGCCTCTCAGTACATGATTGTGACGGAAGGCTTGAAGCAACTTAGGGTAGAAAAAATTACCGGTAATCCGCACAGACTGATGTAAATCCTCATATTCGTCAAAATCTTCTGCATCCATGAACAGGCGATCGGAGATCAACAAGATCTCAGGGACGACACCCATCCTTCTGGAGTGATGGACCGATTCCCAGAATTGACCGGCCGGGAAGCTGAGCTGAGCGACCTTGATTCCGGGAACTTCCTTCTCGAATTCCTGAATGAGCCAAGGGAAGCAATGATTCGCATAATGGGAAGGAGAAGCCGCAGCGATGCGCAGCGTTTTGGTTTTACCGATGTTCGTTTCTGTCGACGGCGCTGAGACTAACGTCCCCTGTCCCATCTTGCGTACCACGAGTCCTTCTTGTACGAGTAGCTCCAGTGCTTTCCTAACCGAAATCCGACTCATCCCATATTGTCTGGACAGCTCATTCTCGGAAGGCAGGAATTGTCCCGAACGGATCGTGCTGGCATGAATTTGTTCGCGAAGGGCATCCGCCAGTTGAATGTACAAATATTGACTCTGATTTTTTTTCATATGTGAGTGTCCTGTCTCAATGGTGACAACGTTTTCACCATCTTATCACAAATGGAGAACGCTCAGGTAGGGGGCGAGCAATTATAGTAAGACTTTCCTAAATTTTAGGACGAACTGCACAATTCAACATTTGCAACTATTTTTTCTGAAGTAATGGATTGACATGTGAGGATAATGCATACTATAATCCATAACAATATTACGAAAAACGCAAGGAACGGGAGCAGTAAGGTAAGGCATCGTCAAGAGAGCTGCGGGTCGGTGCGACGCAGTCGAGGCCACATCTGAATCTCGCCCGGGAGCGGCAGAGCGGAAACGTTCATGATAGTGATGAACCGTACGTTCAGACGGGTAACCTCCGTAATCGGGTTCATCCACAAGCGCCATACGATGTTAGGTATGCCGACTTGCAGGATGATCAAGTGGATTCGGCTAAGTAGCCGGGTCAACAAGAGTGGTACCGCGACAGACCAGCCTGTCGTCTCTTGAATGAGACGATGGGCTTTTTTATTTGCCTATTAGAACAAAAAAGCAAGGAACGGGAGTAATAATGGAATGGTGCCTATTCAGAGAGCTGCGGGTTGGTGCGACGCAGCAAGGACGATTCCCTGAACTCGCCCGGGAGCAGGGAGACGGAACGGCATGCCGCAGGATGCGCGGATTGCCCTATGTCTTCACGGTTAACCTCCGTTATGGGGTTGCGTCATTCGGCCTGCTGCATCCGCAGAGCTGAAGACGCACGAAGCGGATTCGGCTGACTAGCCGGATCAATAAGAGTGGTACCGCGACAGCAGCCTGTCGTCTCTTTTAAGAGACTATGGGCTTTTTGTCATTTGTCTTTTGTCGTTACATTAACCCTTAGGAGGACAACACAATGAATGCCAATAAACGTAAAATCACAATTTTCGATACGACCCTGCGAGACGGTGAGCAATCGCCTGGAGCCTCGCTTCATCCGACTGAGAAAATCGTACTTGCCAGGCAGTTGGCTCGATTGGGTGTTGATGCCATTGAGCCGGGTTTCCCGATCTCAAGCCCAGGTGATTTCGCTGCCGTACAGCAAATTTCCCGCGAGCTTCAAGGTGTGGAGATTGTCGGCTTTGCCCGCGCCTTGAAGCAGGACGTCGATGCAGCGGTCAGAGCTACCGAAGATGCGGCAAGTCGCCGACTGCACCTCTTCATCTCCTCGTCGCAAATCTTGCTGGAGCACCAACTGCGCAAGTCGCAGGACCAAGTTGTAAGGATGGCGAAGGACATGGTCGCTTATGCCAGACAATTCGTAGAGCGAATCGAATTCTCACCGATGGATGCTTCCAGAACGGGGGAGGAGTTTTTATTCGAGCTGGTTGAGGCTGTAGTCGCCGAAGGAGCCACCATTATCAACATCCCGGACACGATGGGCTATGCGCTGCCGGATGAGTACGGACGGATGTTCCGTCGGGTGAGGGAGCACGTTCGTGGCGGTGACCAGGTCATCTATAGTGCACATTGTCACAATGACTTGGGAATGGCGGTGGCGAACAGCATCGCGGCGATCCAGGCGGGCGTATCCCAAGTGGAAGTTACGATTAACGGAGTAGGTGAACGCGCTGGTAACTGCTCGCTGGAGGAACTCGTCATGGCCATTGAGACGCGGAAGGAAGCGCTTGGTGTCGAGACAGGTATCGTGCTTCCTGAGCTGTATGAAACTTCTCGTGCGGTCAGTCGAGCGATGCATTTCCCGATTGCCTATAATAAGCCGATCGTGGGTCGCAATGCGTTCCAGCACGAATCCGGCATTCATCAAGATGGCTTACTCAAGAACCGGAATACGTTCGAGATTATGGATCCGGAGGCGCTGGGCATCCCGCGCAACATGATCATCCTCGGCAAGCATTCTGGGCGCCACGCGATCCAACACCGCGTCTCCGAATTCGGCATTATGTTGCAGGATGAGCAATTGGAGGAGCTGTTCAACCGGTTCAAGGAAACAGCCGATGAGAAGAAGCATATCACGGACGACGAACTGATCCGTCTTGTAGGCAGCACCATCAACCAAACACTGGAGCGCTTCACGCTCGTCGGTGTGCAGGTGGCGTCGAGCAACTTGATGCACCGTATGGCATCTATCACGATAGCCGATCATTCAACAGGACAGGAGCAAGCTTATTCCGCTACGGGTGAAGGCTCTGTAGAGGCGCTGGTTCAATGCTTCAAGTGCTCGATGCCGTTCGATCTGGAGTTGATTGACTTGGAACTGCAATCGATGGCGCATGGGGAGCGGGCGAAGGCAGAAGCTGCTGTGGAAATCGTGGTGAATGGCCAGCCTTTTCGGGGATCGGCGATCGATCAAGATGTGATCATGGCCGTTGCTGGAGCTTGTATATCGGCTTGTAATCAAGCAGCCCGAGGCGGGCTAGAATCGTGTGGATAAAGTTATCCACAGGGCATGTGGATAGTGTGTATAACTCATTGAATTCCTTTACAGGACTAGCTTTATTAAGTTTTTGAAAATATGAATATGTTTTTCATACGAAACTGTGGAAACTGTGGATGGAGGCGGGCGATCGAGGCTAAAACGGTGATATTTCTCTTGCGAGAGTCACTTGGGGACTGTGGATAAAGCTGTGGATAATGGGGAGAAGTCCAACTGGTCATAAAAAAGGTAAAATGCGGATAATCTAACCAGAACTACTCTTAGAGCTTCCATGCTAAGGATGGAGGTTGTCCGTGAAATGAGTTTCAATCGTAAACGTTGCCATGCCTATCTGGGGGTGCTGCTGCTCGGAGTGCTGCTGTTTGGCGTATTACCGACTCTGTGTACAGCGGAACCCGTATCGACTTCGGGTACTGAGTATAGTGAGGGTCAGCCTCAAACACTCAGCGCGCGAAAACAACTGCTTTTGCTCGTGCCTGAGCTTGATTTTACTGTGCTGGAGACAGCCATGCAGGGGAAGGAGGGTTTGCCAAATCTTCGCTGGCTGCTGGAACATGGGGGGATAGGTGCCGTCTCTGCGCGAACCGTTGGGAAAGGTTTGGAGGATGTATACGCGACCCTTGGTGCAGGAGCTCCGGCCGGAAGTGACAAGGATGTCTATGGACTGAACACCAGCGAGGAGAAATCCGGATTGCCCGCGGGAAAACTGTATGCCCACTATCGGGGGGAGCTGCCTGAGGGAGCGGAAGTGGTCATTCCTGAATTCTCGTTGGTGGAGCAACTGTCTAGCCGTGCACGGTTTGAAGCGAAGCCAGGGTTACTCGGGGAAACGTTGAAAGCTGCGAATGTACCGCTATTTGCTTATGGCAACGCAGACGGTGAGCGACGGATGAGATTCGCAGCACTCGTGTTGATGGACCGGCAAGGGCGGATTGCTGGTGGGGATGTAAGCGCGAATATGTTGAGGAAGGACGCTAATTCGTCATTTGGAGTGCGAATGAATGGGGCGAAACTGCTGGAGTTGTGGACAAAAGCTGGGCTAGATGCGGATGCAGTTGTGTCAGTCGAGTGGGGGGATTTGAACCGGCTGGAGGAGGAACGGCTGAAATTATCTGCGGAACGGTATGAGGAGCGGAGACAGGCTGCGTGGCGTGAGTTGGATAGCTTTGTTGGTGAATGTTTGAGCGGGATGCAGGAGGGTGAGGGGATGTGGGTCGTATCGGCGGGGAATCATTTGGCTTCTCGGCGGCCTGGTACGATGATGCCCTTACTCTACTATGAGCACGGGATCGTGAGTGGCCTGTTGACTTCGTCTTCTACCCGCCGATCCGGGATTGTGACCTTGCATGACCTCACATCTTCACTTGTAAGTCGGTATACGAGCAATCAGCCGCCTGAGATGGTTGGCCACCCGATCAAGCTGAATGCAGCGAGTTCGAGCACTGCGTGGTTGTTGTTGGCAAAAGAGCTGAAGGGCATTCGCAGCGTCTATGTGCTTCGTCCGAAGCTGCTGCTTCCCTTTGCGGGCTACGAGGTTACCGTTATGCTGGCGGCGTTACTGCTGGCAAGTTGGGCGTCGTTATCCGCTGCACCGATGTTTCAAGGGGCAGGGCTGAGGCAGGGGCAGGGGCTGAAGCAGGGGCTGAAGCAGGGGTTAAAAAAATTGCTGCGCGTGTTGCTTTTGTCTATGCTGGTTGCTCCTGTCGCGATGCTGCTGCTCGGCTGGCTCATGCATATCCGCCCGGTTGAACCGGGTGTATTGGTTGTTGCTTTTTTGGTTTTATTAGCAGCGGGCAGTCTCGCTGGGTATAGACAGCCGCTTCATGCGGCCAACATCATTGCAGGACTTACGGTGGCGGGCCTGCTCGCCGATGGGTTGTCAGGCGCGGAAGGCATAAAGCGCTCGTTATTGGGGTACGACCCGGTAGTGGGCGCGCGGTTTTATGGGATGGGCAATGAGTATATGGGCGTGCTGCTTGGTGCGACCCTGTTGGCCGTTTCTTATGGGCTGGAACTTTGCTGTAAGCAAACGGGGGTTGAGTATGCAGTTGGCGGTAAAGTTGCGTCTAGGCACGGCGCGACCGCACAGCGGGCAAAACGACAAAGTGCCGCGCCTGAGCGTTGGTGCGTGAGGGCAGGAGCCGGCGGTAGCACTGGCGCCGAGCAGTCAGCGTGCCTCGCGCCACGCGCGACTGTGGCACGCTGGCGGAGCCGCCGGCGTTTGAGTCGCGTTGCGGCTGCTGCGGCGGTCGCCTGCTACGCCGGCGTCGCGCTCTACCTCGCCGCGCCGCAGCTCGGCTCCGAAGCCGGCGGGGCGATCGCTGCGGTCGTCGCCTTCGGCCTCGCCTGCCGCAGCTCGCTGCCGCGGGCTTGGCGCCGCACTTACAAGCGCCGCGCCGCCGCCGCCCCGCTTGCGCCCGGCCCCACGCTCGCGCCTCGTGCGCAGCGCTCGCGCGTACTCAAGCTGCGCCGCCGCGCCGCTGCCGCACTTGCAAGCAGCCCCACGCTCGCGCCGCGCGTATTGCGCCCGCGAGTGCTTACGCCGCGCCGCTCAGGCCATCTGCGCCTAACGCTCGCCTTCGTAGGGCTTATCGTCCTCGCCCTCGCCGGGCTGTGGCTGCTGAACGTAGTCTTGCCGCAGCCATCAGGCGGCCCCAGTCACATCGGTCGTGCGATGGACTGGATGCGTGAAGGACGCTTCGACCTGATCGAAGCTATGGTATGGCGCAAACTGCAGATGAACATCCATCTGCTAGGAGTCTCCGTATGGAGCAAGGTACTGCTGGCCGGTCTACTCGTTATGCTCGTCGCCGTTCTACGCCCGCGTGAGCTGAGTAAACGGAAGAGCAGCCATCCGTTTCTCATGGATAGCTGCTCCGCCATTACAATTGGAGCCATAGTGGCTCTTATATTTAACGATTCGGGCATAGTCGCCGCGGGCACCATGATCGTATATGCGGCCGTCCCGCTGCTGTTACTGAGGCTTTGAGTAGCTATTTATGTGCACTGCACAAGGGAGGAGGAGGTTACTGTACAGAATAGGGGAACACACTTCTCTTATCTGCTATTTTTAGCGCGTATCGTAAGGAATAGAAGAACTCAGTTCTTCTATTCCTTACTTGGGATCCATTTACAAGGCTATATCCAGAAATAAAAGAACTCAGTTCTTCTATTTCTGGATATCCCATTACCAATTGACCAATAAAAGAACTGAGTTCTCTTATTGCCGAGATCCCTTATTTGGCTCGAGACAGCAACCAACTAACCAACCAATACCTTAACTAAGCAACGCTTCCCACTGCTCATAAAGCGGCTCCAAGGCCACTTTCTTCTGTTCAATGGCAAGATTACACTCCTGCACCGCCAAGTAGTCGTTGTACACATCCGGCTGCAGCAAATCCGCTTCCAGCGCAGCAACCTCGCCTTCCAGCGCAGCGATGTCCGCTTCCAACTGCTCGAGCTTACGCTGGCGGCTCCGCTCCTCCCGCTTCTGCTGCTTGTCCACCGCAACACCTGCTGCTCCCGCTTTCGCACTCCCGCCAGCAACAGTCGCTCCTCCCGCACTCGCATACCCGCCAGCAACGGTCGCTCCGCCTGCTTTCGCATTCGCTCCACCACCCGCACTCGCGCCCCCGCCAGCACCTGTTCCTCCAGCACTCGAGCTCCCACCAGCAACAGTCGCCGCCCCCGTTCGAGCCGCCCCGCTCTCACCTGCGGTCATCTGTGGAGCCCCGCCCCTGCCACCTGCCGCACCAGAGCCAGGCTGCGAGCTGCCTCCTTTGCTTGCAATTTTAGCCAAGCGCTCCGCTTCAATCTCAGCCAGCTCTTGCTTTTTCTCCACATATTCGTCGTAATTGCCCAAGTAACTGGTCATCCCGTCTGCAGATAGTTCCAGAATTCGCTCCGCCATCTTATTAAGGAAATAACGGTCATGGGAGATGAACAACAGGGTCCCGTCATAGTCCAGCAATGCGGATTCGAGCACTTCCTTACTGAATAAGTCCAAGTGGTTCGTAGGCTCGTCGAGAATGAGCATGTTGGCCTGCAACAGCATCAGTTTCGCGAGAGAGACACGTGCTTTTTCCCCGCCGCTCAGAGCGGAGATAGGCTTGAACACGTCTTCGCCGCTGAACAGGAAGTTGCCCAACACGGTTCGTATTCGTGCCTCTTCCAGGTGTGGATACGTATTCCATAGCTCATTCAGCACATTCTGGTTTGGATTTAAGCCCTGTTGCTCTTGATCGTAGTAGGCGATGTCGACATGAGTGCCCCATTGCAAAGCACCTGTGTCAGGCTTACGCTCCCCGATTAGTGCCTTAAGCAGAGTAGATTTACCGACTCCGTTCGGGCCGATCAACGCAACTGTTTCACCCCGCCGTAGCTCGAACGAGACATTGTGGAACAAGGGCTTCACATGTTCTTCGAATGAAACAGCCAAGTGCCGGGCATTCAACACTTCCTTACCGGAAGCACGACCCGCTTCGAATCGAAAAGATGCTTTCTTCAGCTCGCCCATCGGCTTATCGAGACGGTCCATCTTTTCCAGCGCTTTGCGGCGACTCTGTGCCCGCTTGGTCGTTGTCGCCCTCACAATGTTTTTCTGGATGAAGTCTTCCATACGCCCGATTTCTTCTTGCTGCTTCTCGAAATGCTTCAGTTCAATCTCATAATCAGCTGCTTTCAGCTCAATGTACCGACTGTAATTTCCCGTGTATCGTTTGCAAACATTGCGTTCGATTTCATAAATGCCGGTTACGAGCGCGTCCAGAAAGTAGCGATCATGTGACACGACCAGGATGCCGCCAGGATATCCGCGCAAATATCCCTCCAGCCAAGTAAGCGTATCGATGTCCAGATGATTCGTAGGTTCGTCCAAAATCAACAGTTCAGGCTCCTGCAACAGCAGCTTGGCTAGCGCCAATCTTGTTTTTTGGCCTCCGCTGAGCGTATCGATCCGAGTATCCGAAGGAAATCCGCCGAATCCCATCCCGTGCAGCACGCCGCGAACTCTAGCTTCGATCTCGTAACCGCGCTGTTCCCGGAACCGCTCCGATTGGACGCTATAACGGTGGAGCACGTCTTCGTATTTTTTCTCGTCCGATTGAACATCCTGATCCGCCATAAGCCGCTCCAGCTTCCTTAGCTCCTGCTCGGTCTCAAGCAGTGCAGCGAATACGGTCAGCATTTCGTTCCAGATCGTTTCATCAGACTGCAGCCCGGTGTTCTGGGACAAGTAACCGATTCGGGTTTCCTTCGCTTTGAAAATATCCCCAGAGTCAGCAGAGATGTGCCCCGCGATAATCTGCAGCAGAGTTGACTTGCCCGCCCCGTTGGCCCCGACTAGTCCGATCCGCTCACGCTCCAGCACTTGCAGCGATATGTTAGACAATATAGGTCTGATTCCGTAACTTTTCTGAATATGGTTAACTTGCAGTAGCATGTACTTGACCTCCGAGAGAATGTTGCCTATTTCCTATACAAGTTTACCTGAAATCCCAATACTTCACTAGTATACACTTCGCTTTTCCACATCGTATGCTTGAAGGAATAGTGGAGGGAGGCGTGAAGGTGCACAGGTTGAGACAATTGTTGCCACTAATCCCGCTAATCCTGACTCCGCCATTGATCCGAAAAGTATCGAATATCTCTAGTCGCCCCTACCGACTTGTCCGTATTATCGCTATGCTTCTTCTCCTGCTCGTTACGGAAATTTATGCCCACGGATATGCGGTCGATTTACATATGACCTCGCCAACGATGATTCATTCGTCTTCAACGCCTGCACACGCCAAAGAACCTCTGACAATCATGACTTTCAACATCAGGCATGCCCAGGGGCGAGATGGTCAAATAGATTTGAATCAGGTCGCTGCTTTGCTGCGCGATATGGATGCGGATATTATCGCTTTGCAAGAAGTGGACCGATTCCGCCGAAGAAGCGCCTATCAGGATCAGGTTCAGACCCTTGCGACAAGCCTGCAAATGCAGTGGAGGTACGCCCCTAGTGTGGAACAAGGGAGTAGCCAATACGGCAATGCCATCTTGTCGCGTTTTCCGATCGAGCAGAGTGAATTCATCCGTCTGTCGGGAGAGCGCGAGTCGCGAAGTGTGCTGGAGACTACGATAAGGGTCGGGCCGCTTCCGCTGAAAGTCGTTACGATGCACCTCGGTGTAGGACTTGCCGACAGACTTAACCAGATGCCGCTGCTTCTGGAGCGAATTTCCTCCTATGACGGGCCGACCGTGCTGATGGGGGACTGGAACATGAGTGCCGTCGATCCCTTATTGCAACCCCTAACTTCGAAATGGACGCTGCTTGCGCTTCCTATAGAGGCATCAACGGTGGAGAACGGTCGTCAAATCGACCATATCTACATTAACTACGGGGGCATTCAGGAAGAGGCATGGACCCATTTGACAACATCCTCCGACCACAAGCCTGTGTTGGCCCGAATTATGCGGCCTTGAACGTACCTTCTCCTTTTTTAAGAGATGTGTGTTATGTTAAACTAGAAACAAACCAGTAGCCGGATCAAAAGGGGACCGAATGGGTATGCAGGAACTTAAAAAACAGCTGCGGCGCGAGATGGAAATGAAGCGCTCAGCCTTATCGCCTGCCAACAGATTGGATAAATCAGCCGATATTTGTCGGTTGGCCTTGAACTCCGTACTGCACCAATTTTTCGCAAAAAGCGCAAACGAGCAGTCCGGTGATCAAGCGGCACCTATACTTTTCACATATATCCCGGTCCGGGCAGAAGTTGATGTCACTCCGATTGTGGAATGGTGCTGGGAACAGGGGATCGGGGTAGCGGTTCCACGTGTCGTTTCGGAAGAACGTCGTTTTACTTTGCATCTCATTCGAAGTTTTGATGATTTGCAAGTTGGCGCATACGGAATCCGGGAACCGAAGGCAGAAGTGCCTGTGCTGGCAAGCTTGGACCGGGTGAAGCTGATGATCGTTCCTGGGCTTGCTTTTGATGAACAGATGGGTCGTCTTGGGTATGGGGGCGGATATTATGATCGGTTTATGGAGGAGTGCCAGGATCAGTCTGGCCAGGAGCCATTCAAGCTCGCATTGGCGTATGATATTCAGCTGGTTCCAGATGTACCGATGGCGTCCCATGACTTGCGAGTCGATGCAGTTGTGACCGAGTTCCGGATCCTTCACAAAAAGTTATAAAGTTCGCAGAGGACGGACCGCGTAAAATGGAGTATACTGAAACTAGGCTGGAACATCTGTATGGTGAAGAGGTGAGTTTGGATGGAGGACACGAATAGCTCCTTGACGCATTTTAATCCACAAGGACGAGCCCGAATGGTGGATGTATCTGATAAAAGTGTAACCAAGCGCACAGCTACAGCACGCACGACGGTAACGATGCGTCCAGCGACGCTTGCTGTTATTAAGGAAGGCAAGGTTGGCAAGGGAGATGTGTTGGCAGTTGCACAAGTAGCGGGCATTATGGCTGCGAAGCAAACGTCCAACTGGATTCCGATGTGTCATCCATTACCGCTAAGCGGAATTGATATCGCCTTCACGGATAATGGGGAGCATGAGCTGTACATTGAAGCAACCGTCAAGACGACTGGACTGACCGGCGTAGAGATGGAAGCGCTGACCGCTGTTTCCGCTGCTGCCTTAACCGTGTATGATATGTGCAAGGCTATCGAGAAGGAGATGTCGATCGGACCGACTCAGCTGATTTCCAAGACAGGCGGGAAGAACGGCGATTTTACTCGCACACATACGTAATCGTAACAAGACATAGCCATACTGGAGATACAACTACGAAGTAACTTTGCTTCGCAAAGTCTTAGATTATGCTTACGAAGTGACTTTACTTCGTAAAGTCAAGTTAATGCTTACGAAGTGACTTTACTTCGTAAAGTCTGGGGAGGGAGCTTATGCGCTGGAAGGTAGGCCTATTAACGGCGAGTGATCTTGGATCCCGCGGTGAACGAGAAGACACCAGTGCACAGGTTATTCGCGAACTGGTGGAAGAAGAACTGCATGGCGATATTATAGAATACCGCGTCGTTCCAGATGAGACTGATGAGATTATGGCAGCTCTGATCGAGATGACAGACTATTATAAGGCGGACTTGGTGCTCACGACCGGAGGTATCGGAATGGGACTTCGCGATGTCACGCCGGAAGCGACCCTGAAGGTCGTAGATCGGTTGGCTCCAGGTTTCGCCGAGGCGATGCGAGCGGCCATGCTCCAGCGGTCTGCGTACAGCATGCTGACCCGAGGTGTTTCCGGTATTCGGGAGCGAACGCTCATCCTGAACTTGCCTGGTACGCCCAAGGGCGTGCATGAGAGCTTGGCCGCTGTGATGGATCAACTGCCTGCTGCTTTAACCCAGTTGAAGGGCCGGGCATGGGAGCCAGAAGAATGAGCCGGCCGCAGCAGACTCGCATGTTGGAAGTGAAGGTCGAGGATGCCGTCGGTCTTGCATTGGCCCACGATTTGACGCAGATTGTACCCGGGCAATTTAAAGGCAGGAAGTTCAAAAAAGGCCACATCGTGCGAGCCGAAGACATTCCCGAGCTGCTTCGTATTGGGAAGGCGCATCTCTATGTGCTAGAGCTTGGGGTACACGACTTGCATGAAGATGAGGCCGCACTTCGAATGGCTCAAGCCGTAGCCGGTGTGAATGTAAGCCTGACCGAGCCGAGTGAAGGCAAGGTGCTGATCCGTTCGGCGATTAATGGTCTAGCCCGAATCGATAAGGATTTTATTAACGGCATGAATGCCGTCGACCAGATCGCCATGGCGACCATCACCGACTTCTCAGTTGTTGGGCCCGGGCAATCAATCGCCGGTACGCGAGTAATTCCTCTCGTAGTGGCCACGGAGAAGATTGAAGCCGTCGAACAGGATGCCGCCGCCTGGAGATTTGAACACGGTGGCCGTGCTCCCGTCAGTGTCGTTCCGTTTAACCGTCTCCGCGTCGGATTGATTACGACGGGGAGTGAAGTATATACCGGACTGATCGAGGACAAATTCGGTCCAGTCGTCCGGGAGAAGGTCGAAGCGCTCGGTTCGATCATTGTGGGGCAACGGCTGTCGCCTGACGACAGCGATGCGATCGTTCAAGAGATTCGACATTTTCAGAAGCAGGAAGTAGACCTCATATTAATTACGGGAGGGATGTCTGTCGATCCGGATGATCGCACACCGGGGGCTATTAAGCAAGCAGGGGCTCGAATTGTCAGTCATGGTACGCCGATGCTGCCAGGGTCGATGCTGATGATGGCCTATATCGAACATACTCCGATTATGGGGTTGCCGGGATGTGTCATGTATGACCGTTTCACCTCATTCGATGTGTTGCTGCCCCGCATATGCGCGGGTGTGACGATTGAGCGCAATCACATCACAGAGCTTGGTTATGGTGGTCTTCACGCGGATAAAGGGTAGTGGGCATGAAACGAGCAAGAGGTTCTTATTATGAAGGAGGAGTTTATTATGCCAAACATCGGAACAACGGGGTTTATCCTAATTATTTTAGTTGCATTGCTGCTGTTCGGACCGAGCAAGCTTCCTGAGCTTGGACGTGCTTTCGGTCGGACGCTTCGCGAATTCAAGAACGGTGCCAAGGACATGATGGGTGAGTCGGAAGCGGAGAATCGCAAAGAAGTTTCTTCTACGACAGCCTCACCACGGATAGATCAAGTAAAGCCAGTAGAAGTGGTGAATGAAAAGAAGCTGCCGGATTGATGCGGCGGATCTGTTCGATTCATTCCCGTATTCTGGCATGTTAGGTTGGTGACCGTGTAATGAAAGATGAAGCCGCTTCATTGGTTGACCATTTGACTGAGCTTCGCAAGCGCATCATATGGGTATTAATCGTTCTGGTCGTGTCTATGATCGGGGGGTTCTTCGCAGCCAAGCCGTTGATCTCGTATTTGGTTAGCGTCGAGCCGGCTGCGAGCCTCAAGATGCCCTTGAACACCTTTTCTCCTTGGGACGGAATTCGGATATTCATGCAATTCGCTTTTGCCGTAGGCTTGTGCTTCACCCTACCGTTTGCGCTGTATCAATTCTGGTTATTCGTGAAGCC
Organism: Paenibacillus sp. P4_E11; assembly: GCF_056401635.1. NCBI lineage: Bacteria > Bacillati > Bacillota > Bacilli > Caryophanales > Paenibacillaceae > Paenibacillus > Paenibacillus sp. P4_E11. The sequence continues at coordinate 58,080 of NZ_JBFUIX010000030.1, forward strand.
AGGACTGACCGAGCTAGAGCACAAATCGACACTGCGGTATATTCCGGCAACCGTGTTTCTGTTTTTACTTGGGTTGTCATTCGGTTATTTCGTTGTATTCCCGATGGCGTTCTACTTCACCTCCTCGGTGACGAAGAGCCTGGGGCTTACAGAAACGTATGGCATCAGTCAATATTTTACGTTTTTGTTCAATATCGTTCTTCCTATGTCGCTTTTGTTCGAACTGCCGATTGTGGTCATGTTCCTGACCAAGATTCGCGTGCTCAATCCTAAGCGATTGAAGAAAATGAGACGATTTGCTTACATCATCCTGGTCGTCATAGCGACATTAGTTACGCCGCCTGATTTCATCTCGGATATACTGGTCGCGATTCCTCTTATTATTTTGTATGAGGTCAGTGTGTTGCTGTCAGGTACGATCTACCGCAAGCAGCTGGAGCAGAAGCGCAAGTGGGAAGAAGAATACGGAGAAGGCCCTGTGGCCTCCGCTGAGTAAGTAGCAAGGCAAACGTAAAGGGCTGTCCCTTAAGTAGAAATCTACTTGAGAGACAGCCCTTCTGTGTTGCAGACGTGGCTAGTGGATGAGTCCAAGCAACACTTGCACATCGAACTTGTCGAACCGATCATTGCTGTTGAGATCTTTGTCAGCCTGCGAATGGCTGTTCATGAATCGAACAACATCGTCAATATGGACACCATCCTCCATACTGTCGAGTTGCACGCTTAAGGCATCGAGCCTGCTCAATGTTAGGATAGGTGCATTTAATTGCAGCAGAGGCTGATTATTGGGTAGCTGCAGAGCCCCGGGAAGGAGGCTGAGCTTCACGTTCTCCCCAGCCCCGATGGGCTGACTTAGCTTCAGCCTGATCCGCATATCATCCGCATACGACGCAGGAACACTGCTCACTTGAATAACGGATGCGCTCGTTCCCGATAAGTGGAAGGCAGATAAGCTTGGGGTCGAAGGGAGTTGAGCCGGCGTCGTGAAGGCGACTTCCAGTGTGGTCGCATCGATCATCCGGGCGAATCCAACGTGGTCTTCGTTCTGCACCTTCCTCGGCTGAATCCGATAGGTTCGGAACGTTTGACCGTCCTCGGCCGTTACTTTCAGATCGTACCAGCTTTGCTGCGTGCTCAGGTATAATTGAATCGGTCCACCTGGGATCAAAGAGGGTGCTTGACTCCAAGTCCCACCCCCATAAGTCGATCCGGTTACGGAATAGGTGGCATTGCCGTCGGATAAGCTAATCTGAACATGAGCCACCTCTTGTGTGGACGGAACATACAACTCATACAAGAACGTACCACTTTGGAACTGCGGGGACAGCACTTCACCGCTCGCGGGGATGATATCGTTCAGAAAGGCGTTGCTCGAGCCAGTTCGTGTAACCTTGACCGAGTACGTTCTAGTAGAGTCATCCTCTGCTCTAACAGTTATGCCAATCGTATTAGGACCGACATCGAGAGGAACGTTAGCCCCAGTTGCGGTCACGCCGTACACTGCGCTAGTAACCGAACTAGTCACGGATGTAACAGAAGCACGGGAATCCTCTGTAGTGAAGTGTAGGTGAGCCACACTAGTCTCGTAAGGTACCTTGAGCTGGTAAGACGGCGTTCCGGGCTGGAATGGAATCGATTGGCCTTCCATGGTCAGAGAGCTTAAATTTCCGTTGCTGCTGAGCGGTCGGGTGATGACCACATCGTCGATCAAGTGTCGGCTGTAGCTGCTCCCGGTGCTGGCAGCGAAGCCGATGTCGGAATAAGTGTTGGATAACGAGCCGGACCAATTCAGTTTGAGTTTAGGTGAACCGTCCGAATTGTAGTCCATATAGGTTTTAACATTAGTTGCAGTCACTTCAATCGTTACGGTATGCCAGCTGCCGTTTGCGATAGTAGTGTCTTCTACTTGCTTAAGCTTGGTTTCCGGATTGTCTTTGAATAGAGTGATGTGACTCCTGGAGGGATCCCAACCGTTAGACCACGTATCGAACTCCACGCCATAGCCGTTGCCTACTTCGAATCCCATACCGCCGCCAGGTACTAGCGCTTCGCTCTTCCTCTTGTTGAACATAAATACTAGACCGTCTGCAGGAGAACCGGAAGAAAGGATTTGATAGCGGAATGACACGGTGAAAGGCGGGGCTAACGGTTGCTTCAGCCAAATGACGCCAGCCTTATTAGTAGAGGGGGATGTGAGCTGCATTGTGCCGTCCGTCTGAAGCTGTGCATCTCCATATAACTGCCATGATGATGAGTTCGAGGTGAACGAGTCGCTGACTACAAGAGCTTGACCTGTTGGGACTGTCACAGCTGCTTGAGCGGAGATAGAGGTGATCAGGATTCCTATGACTAGCAGCAGAATAAGGATACCATAACTTTGAAACTTCAATCGATTTGTAGAAAAAAACAACTTACTTCCCTCCGTTCAGCCTATACTTCTTTTATTATACGCTTATTTTGGGCGGAATTGGTACACTTTCTCCTATAATAATATGACCGACTTGAAGTCTATCCATCAGCAGGAACTCATTATTGATACTTGCAAAACGATTGAAAAATGATTATCATAAAAGATGTTATTAGCACTAACCACATTCGAGTGCTAACAAAAGCTTAACAATCCATTCACCACTTTAAAGGAGGCAGTTTTTCCATGATTAAACCGTTAGGTGATCGCGTCATCATCGAACCCATCGCTAAGGAGGAAACAACAGCGAGCGGCATCGTTCTGCCGGATACGGCCAAAGAAAAGCCGCAAGAGGGCAAAGTAGTAGCTGCAGGTATCGGACATGTGAAGGACGGTCAACGTACCGCTCTTGAAGTGAAAGAAGGCGACCGCGTCTTGTTCTCGAAGTATGCTGGTACTGAAGTGAAGTTCGAAGGCAAAGAGCTGCTCATTATGCGTGAAAGCGACATTCTAGCCATCTTGGCTTAAGCATAACAGGCTTAAATAAACAATACTTAGAACAATCGGGAGGGTTATTCCACATGGCAAAAGAAATTAAATTCAGCGAAGACGCCCGCAGAGCAATGCTTCGCGGCGTAGACGCTTTGGCGAACGCTGTTAAAGTAACATTGGGTCCTAAGGGCCGTAACGTTGTATTGGAAAAGAAATTCGGCAGCCCGTTGATCACTAACGATGGTGTAACCATTGCCAAAGAAATCGAACTCGAAGATGCATTCGAGAACATGGGCGCACAGCTTGTTAAAGAAGTAGCGACCAAGACTAACGATGTTGCCGGTGACGGTACAACTACAGCTACAGTATTGGCTCAAGCGATGATTCGCGAAGGGCTGAAGAACGTAACCGCTGGCGCTAACCCAATGGTTATCCGCAAAGGAATCGAGAAAGCTGTCAAAGCTGCTATCGAAGAACTGCAAAAGATCGCAAAGCCGATCGAAGGCAAGCAATCCATCGCTCAAGTTGCCGCTATCTCGTCCGCTGACGATGAAGTGGGTCAACTGATTGCAGAAGCAATGGAGAAAGTCGGTAACGACGGCGTTATCACCGTTGAAGAATCCAAAGGCTTCTTGACCGAGTTGGAAGTTGTAGAAGGTATGCAATTCGACCGCGGTTACATCTCCCCGTACATGATTACCGATACGGATAAGATGGAAGCTGTATTGGATAACCCATACATCTTGATCACCGACAAGAAAATCTCCAACATCCAGGAAATTCTTCCTGTACTGGAGAAAGTCGTTCAACAAGGCAAACCACTCGTCATCATCGCAGAAGATGTTGAAGGCGAAGCGCTTGCTACGTTGCTAGTGAACAGACTTCGCGGAACATTCACTTGCGTAGCTGTTAAGGCTCCTGGCTTCGGCGATCGCCGCAAAGCTATGCTGCAAGACATCGCGGCTCTGACTGGCGGCCAAGTGATCACCGAGGAACTCGGTCTTGACCTGAAATCCACTCGTCCAGATCAATTGGGTAGCGCGCGTCAAATCCGCGTAACCAAAGAAAACACCATCGTTGTTGACGGTGCTGGCGACAAGAAAGACATCGGCGCTCGCATCCAACAAATCCGTGCGCAATTGGAAGAAACCACTTCCGATTTCGACAAAGAGAAGCTGCAAGAGCGTCTGGCCAAATTGTCCGGCGGCGTAGCGGTTATCAAAGTCGGCGCAGCTACCGAAACCGAATTGAAAGAGCGCAAACTGCGCATCGAAGACGCCCTGAACTCCACGCGTGCTGCTGTGGAAGAAGGTATCGTGTCCGGTGGTGGTACAGCTCTCGTGAATATCTATGGCGCTGTTGCAGCTGTTAAAGCTGTTGGCGACGAGCAAACAGGTGTCAACATCATCCTGCGTGCCTTGGAAGAGCCAGTTCGCACGATCGCTGCGAACGCGGGTCAAGAAGGCTCCGTTATCGTTGAGCGCCTGAAGAAAGAATCCGTAGGCATCGGTTATAACGCAGCTACCGGCGAATGGGTGAACATGTTCGAAGCTGGGATCGTTGACCCGGCTAAGGTAACTCGCTCCGCGTTGCAGAATGCTGCATCCGTTGCGGCTATGTTCCTCACTACCGAAGCGGTTATCGCTGACAAGCCAGAACCTAACAAACCATCTATGCCTGACATGGGCGGCATGGGTGGTATGGGCGGCATGATGTAAAAACGGGGTAAAACCCTTGATGCATAAGGGTTTGTGGGAGTGATGGAGGCCATTTGACCTCATTCCGACCTCATTGCTTCGAAAATTAGAGGTTTTTCATGAGTTGTTCAAACTTGTGAGAGGCCTCTTTTTTCATAGATTTGGTCACATGCATATAGACACTTTTGGTGGTGTCGTCATCCTTATGTCCCAGACGTTCCATGATCTCCGGTAAGCTAACTTTGGCCTCCGCTAATAAAGACGTATGGGTATGACGTAAGGAGTGGGGAGTAAGCTTTGTATCCAGTCCAGCGAGCCCGAGAATTCGTTCCATGCGATATTCAATCATCTTGATGTAGATTGGATAGCCGGGATAGTTTTCAAGGTTGGTGAAGACGAACCCTTTGTCATGATAGGTCTTCCGGTGGAGCATCTTGATTTCATTCTGCATGGCCTTATAACCCTCCAACTCAGCGAATACCGTGGGGGAGAGGTCAAACTTGCGAATCGAGTTCGCCGTTTTAGGCGTTAGCAGCTCATACTTCTTGATGGAGTTGGTAGGGTTGTAATAGGTCTTAGTAATACTGATGGTATTTTCTACTGTATCGAGGTCACTCCACTTCAAAGCGCACAACTCACCCGAACGGATACCGCTGTAGGCTAACAGTAAAAAGATAGGATAGTCTCCGGTCAAACCATGCGTTTTAGCTGTCTGGAGGAAATGAGACAATTCTTCTTTCTCCAGGTACTTCGGAACTTCCTTGGTGTTCTCGATCTCTTCAACGGTCTTAATGGTTTTTGGCACTTTTGCAAAAGTGGTGGGATTCACCTTGATAATATCGAATTCCACGGCATAGCTAAAAAGCATCCGACCAGTGGTGTGTATGCCCTCTAATGTCGTTTCCCCAACTTTCCCCTTAAGGTCAATTAATGCGTCTTGGTACATCTTCTTTGTGATATTTTTGCACTTCACGTTCTCGAAGTAATTCAGTAGCCGGGCCGACTCGTGTTTCCGCACTCTAACCGTGCTTGGTTTAACTCCTTTTTCATAGAAAGCTAACCAAGATTGCACAAGCTCTTTGAACATCATTTCTTTTTCAAATACATGCGTACCCTTGTCTATTTCATGTTGGTGCGTGACAGCTGCAGACTGAGCTTCCTTCTTCGTGCTGAATCCATTCGGGAAGTCCTTGCTCTTACTAATCGTTTTCTGAATGCGTTCGTTGGTGACGGGATCCCGGCCGACATCGATCCGATAACTCCATTTGCTTCCTCTCTTGCGGAAGGTTGCCATTATTGACCTCCTGTATTGAAAGACTGTCGCCAAGGATTTATAATAGACTCAAAGAGAGCAGGGCATTGCCCTTCTCCATATAGCGAAACAAAGGATGCGACTCTTGGCGGGGTGGGCATCCTTTATTTTTGATTATAAGTGTGTGGTTCTATTAAAACAATAACGGATGCGCGGGATAGACTTCATGGGGATCAGGTATAAGAGGGTAGCCGTTTATCCCGGCGATGACGTTCCATGCTACGGCGTTCCTGTAGCCACTAGCGCCACACTTTGAACAGACACCATGATGATACAAAGAAAGCCTCCACAACTCGTCTGAGGTAGCGTGGAGGCATTTGGTGCAGTAGAGGTAGTTCATAGACCATCCCTCTCGCTTAGAATCCCATTTTTTTGATTACTGCCTCTAGCCCGAATGGCGAAATTGCTCCTGGTGTTAGTTTATTAGTAGTTAAATATCCGATCACTTTACCATTCTGTAATATCATAGGCGGCTTACTTGCTAGATCATTAAATGCACTTGTGTCAGAAAATTCACTACCATAAATACCAAATTCGTTCCATATACTTTTTGTTTGAAACTTGCTGCCATAAGTGCCATATTCGTTTAACACCGAATCTTTATCGAAAGTATCAGTAGTTAATTTACCTAAGTATGTCTTCCCATCATTAGAATACAGTAATGGTGCATCTTTAGTTGATGGTGCATTTGGTGATGCTTGTGGGGTAGGAACCGAAACATTAGGAACAGCTGTTTGTGTCGATTTTTGAGTTATTTTTAATCTATTAGAATACTGATCATTAGTAAGTTTCTTATTTATCCATAGATCCGCATCTGCATATGAAGAAACAATTTCTGCAGAATAGACATTGTTCACATAATAATTTATTCTTGACTCTTGCGAACTTGTTATTCCTACTAATGACGCGAGTTTCATAATAGTATCTGCATCTTTTGTTGAATCCCCAGTAGAATCTAAACGAATAGATAAATATGAACCATATTCATCATAGATCAAATTTGTGTTTTTGCCTCCTACTTGTTTGGCAAAGGTCAATACTCGGTTCACGGTTTCATCTGGATTATTAAAAGTATCCGGTAACGGCAATGAAGCATTCACGCTATAGTTATCAGGTATCCAAGTAACTTCCACACCTAGATTACGAAGGGCAGAAATAGGTACCATAGTCTTGCCCTCGAAAATCATTGCAGGAACTTCTCCTGGATCAATTACTTTTCCGTTCGATATTAATTTTACAATCGGATTTCCTTTATAATCCCCGTTAATACTCGAAGCGCTTACCACTGTTCCAAAACATAAGAATAATACCAATGCCACTATAATCTTCTTCATTTCTACTCTCCTTAGTTATATATCACCATCGGTTGGCGAATTTGCTTGATCTATGTAATTCCATTATCCACAGTTTGGAATAGTTGTCTATATTTCTATCCCGTATTAAAGATAGGAGTTTTTTCCTAATGATTAGCTTACACTTGATGTTATAATTGAATTGACAGACTATTTACACAAAGGTGTGTACATCCCGGCGCAGAGCAGTCGAAAAACTACTCTGTTATAAGTGTCTACTCCTTATTTGGAACGGGTGTCCATTCGTATAGGTCGTCTATCGGTATCTTGAAGAAATGAGCGTACCTCTTGGCAGTTGCTAGGCTCATTACACTTCTTTTATTCGAGTGATTGGACACTTCCTGGGCGGTAATACCTAAGGCTCTGGCGAGCTCACTAGGCGTTATCC
>NZ_JBFUIX010000031.1:0-64599 GCF_056401635.1 Paenibacillus sp. P4_E11
GTTCGGGGTGGACGCGCAGTAATGTGTGGAGCTGACGAATACTAATCGGTCGAGGGCTTATCCTATTCACTCTTACCCGGAGTGACCAGTACACAAATGCGGCTCGTTACCGCTTTCGCATCTAGTTTTCAGGGAATAACAATAAAAACCAAGTCTCCTCTCGGAGTTCTTGGTTTTTTTGCTTTGTATAGTCCGTGTTGTGTTTAGCTCGGTTACTCCACATAGTAAGAAGTATCCTTCGGGTTAATCTTCAACAGTCCATAGCGATTAGCGGTACGGAAGCGGAGCAGCATCCAGAAGGTGGGCAGCAGAATCCAGATGTGGGTAACAAGCAGCTGGAGCAGCGCGTTAGAAGAAATCCAGGGGTAACTACCGATGATGCAAGCCGCACCGATTACTAACTGCATGGCCTGCAAGCGGCGAATGATACGAAGCGGTACAGGTTGATCAGGAAGCAGGCCCAGCCAAGGGAAGCGAATGAGCAGCTTCCAGCTGCGTGAGAGACGATCAGGACTGAACCTAAGATCGATCCAGGAGACGACACCGTGGAGCCACATCATCCCAATGAAGCCAGCAGGTGTCCAGAGTGCGTCAGTGAGCCCATACCGGATCGCTACGATTGAGAAGCTTAGGATGGGCAACAGGCTGTATAGCGCCATCCAATTCTGATTGTGTCGAATGCGCATAACAAGTTTATAATTATATATAGTTAGTTCCCGCTCTTGCTGGTTCACTTGAGGGCCGCCTCCGGTTCTATGCAATGGTTTTCAAAGATTCCGAGTCTCGAAGAAGCTCTCCTCATTATACATATCCCACATCATCTAGGGAAGGTGGTCCCAGTACAGACACCACATTCGCGATTTCGGCATACCCTGACTGTAGATCAAGAAAATAGTGAAAGTCTAGTTTACAAGACTAGAAGTTGTGGCATACTGATAGAAAAGGGCAGGTGAAGCCGCCATGGAAGAAGAAATCAAACTCCACAAATGTATCATTTGCGAGCAGGAGAAATCGCTTGGCATCATGATTTGCTCGGAATTTTTGTGTGAAGATTGTGAGACGGAAATGGTTCGCACAGACGTAGTGGATGCAAAATATCCTTTTTTCATTCATCAGATGAACAAAATATGGTACAAACAAGACGCTTAATAACCCCACAAGGTGAAGTGAGCCTTCGTAGCTTATTCCTAATACTTTGCGGGGACCCCAGGACGTTCAATAATTATAGGCATCATAGTGGAATCGTAATGGCCATCCGGAATTGGGAACAGGCCTTTTTTGCTTTTTAGTCTGAGGATGCGGTATTGTGGGTATAGCACCTTAACTAAGATGGTGTTGAAGGACGAGGCTATATGAACATCGAACGAGCCCCCCTATATGACAAGCTCGCAGAAACCGCGCGCAGGCAGTTTGCCCGTCTTCATGTCCCTGGGCATAAGTCGGGGAAAGCGCTGACGTCATATAGCAACAAGCATTTTCAATCCATAATGGACATAGATATGACTGAAATCTCCGGACTTGACGATTTGCATCATCCGGCGGGCGTTATCATGGAGGCCCAGATACTGGCGGCGTTGTGCTTCGGTGCAGAGGAAACGTTCTTTCTAGTCGGAGGCAGCACGGTGGGCAACATGGCTATGATTCTTGCTACTTGTGATCGTGGGGACCTCATCCTGATGCAGCGCAATGTGCATAAGTCAGCGATCCATGCCTGCATGCTGGCAGGTTGTCGTATAGCATTTGTGAATCCCCGCTGGTATGCGCACTCGCAACTGGCAACAGGAGTATCGGTGGCAAGTGTACGAGAAGCGTTGAAGCAATATCCGGAGGCGAAGGCGCTGTTCCTCACGAACCCGAATTACTACGGGATGGGTAGCGATCTAAGCAGCATTGCGGATGAGGTTCATGCAAGGGGAATTCCGCTGCTGGTTGATGAAGCACATGGTGCGCATTACGGGTTTCATCCCGGAGTGCCAGCTTCGGCGATGTCTTGTGGGGCGGATGCATCCGTGCAGTCGACCCATAAGATGCTGACGTCACTTACGATGGGTGCCATGCTTCATATACAAGGGAGCCGGATCAATCGGGACATTGTGCGTCAGCGATTGGCAATGCTTCAGAGCTCGAGTCCTTCTTATCCGATCATGGCTTCGCTCGATCTAAGTCGGCAACTGATTCACACCCAGGGTCATGATCTTATCGATCGTGCCTTAATACGCATTTCCAGCTTTCGTGAGAAGCTGATGAGCTCCTCGCCTGACTACGAGCTGCTGCACGATGCCCCGACGAGTGCCTATGAAACGCTCGACCCTTTTAAGATCGCTATACGTTCGTCCTCGCGGGCCTTGTCGGGATTCCAGTTACAAGAGCAGCTGGAGCTGAATGGGTGTGTAGCGGAGATGGCCGATCCGCTGTACGTGCTGCTTGCTCTGAGTTCACTCACGTCGGACGATGAGCTTGATCGGCTGTTTGAAGCGCTTCAAGCGATCAGCATGACTTCGTCATTGCGTGCAGGGGAAGACGGAGCAGCCCATGCGCAGCACATAAATGAAGACGAAGTAAATTCAGTAAGCGTAGGCCGCGGCTGGAACCTGGCTGACATGGCCATGGCTGTTTCCACACCTGTGACCATTGAACTTCCTGCAGCAATCAGAGTCGGCCGTGATGCTGTAGCCGTACGACTGGCAGAATCGATAGGTCGCACAGCAGCGGAGATGATCATTCCTTATCCGCCTGGAATTCCATTGCTGTACCCGGGGGAGCCCATTACGGAACAAACAGTTGCGTATTTGACTCAACTCGTACGGCTTGGGGCAAGATTTCAAGGGGCGCATGATAGTAAGCTGGAGACGGTGCTAGTCCGATAGGCAAACCGGATACACTTGCCTAAGCAGGAAAAGCGCATACGCGTCTAGAATGAAGTAAATAGCATAATATAATTCATATTGATTACAGATAACAGGTGGTAGTGAAGGCAGGAGAAGAGAACGTTGTATAATGGATACTTTATTAGTATAGAAGGCGGCGAAGGTTCAGGTAAAACGTCTGCGATCAACATGATGGTGCAGTATTTGCAGGAGAAGGGCTTTACCGTTCTTTCAACGCGGGAGCCGGGTGGGATTCCGATAGCCGAGCAAATTCGCGATATCGTACTAGATAAGCTGAATACGGCGATGGATGCTCGAACGGAAGCCTTGCTGTATGCGGCCGCTCGTAGGCAGCATCTGGTGGAGAAAGTGCTGCCCGCGCTTCAGGCAGGAGTCGTTGTCGTATGTGATCGGTATGTGGATAGCAGTCTGGCCTACCAGGGCTATGCGCGAGGGCTTGGAATGGATGAAGTGTGGAGTATCAATGAATTTGCCGTGGAAGGAACACTCCCGAATCTGACCTTGTGGCTGGATGTGCCACCGGATGTTGGGCTCTCCCGCATTCACGCGGATGCCAGTCGCGAAGTGAACCGATTGGACCTGGAGAAGAAGGAGTTCCATCAGAAGGTGAGAGAAGGTTATCTTCAAGTGCTTCATCGGTTTCCAGACCGAATCGTAACGATTCAGGCCGACCGTGATATACCGTCCATTCACAGCGAAATCAGGCGAGTCTTGGACGATAAAATGGAAGGTTTGTCCACCACGAAGGAACGAAACTTGTAGTATAATGGAATTAAGGTTCCAAAAAAAGATGTAAACGTTTTCGCCCGTTGTGCTATAGTAAAGTACACGACATCTTCTCACTGTGTTGAGAACAGCGGATGTTGATTATGATGAGGGAGGGAATCGAGATGAAATTAGTCATTGCTGTCGTGCAAGATAAAGATAGTAACCGGTTATCTAATGCGCTTGTTAAAGAAGGGTTTCGTGCTACGAAACTGGCCAGTACTGGTGGGTTTCTTAAAGCGGGCAACACTACGTTTATGATTGGGATCGAGAATGAACGTATCCAGGAAGTGCTGCAAGTTATTAAATCCAATTGTAAAGTCCGCGAGCAGCTTGTAACTCCCGTTTCCCCGATGGGTGGTACGACGGATTCCTACATTCCTTTCCCGGTGGAAGTTCAAGTTGGCGGAGCCGCGGTGTTTGTACTTCCAGTAGAGCGTTTCGAGCATTTTTGAGCTAAAGGTAGGGACCTGTAGTGAAAATTAACCCGGGCTGGCGCCCATCTGGCAAGATCATTCAACCGACAGACAACACCGTCCCCTCGCCGGCTCCTCCCAAGAACTTCTCGGATACCCTCCTGCACCAGGATGAGAAAGCGAACCTGGAGCAATTGAACCGCATGCTGAAGCAAATCCAAGTACAGGGAGAGCGCTTGTCCAAATCGATGACGGTTCGGGAGCTCTATCTATATAAGCATCTGGTAAAACAGTTCCTGGAAGAGACCGTGCGGCGTGGGGTGTCGATTAAGGATACGAAGGGCTGGGACCGCAGGGGCCGAGGTAAGCGATACAAGTTGTTGGATGAGATTGACCGTCACTTACTGGAGATGGCAGACGATATGCTCGACAACGAGCAGGGCAAGATCGACCTTCTTATTAAAGTAGGCGAAATTCGAGGGCTGCTCATCAATTTGTTTTTTTGAATAAAAATGGAGTAGACGATATGACTTTCGATAAAATTGCAGGGCAAGCAAGAGCAAAGCAGCTGCTTCAGAATGGCTTGCGGCACTCCAAGGTGTCGCATGCCTATATATTCGCTGGTCCTTCCGGAACCGGGCGCCGACAGATGGCCCGTACGTTCGCGCAAGCGTTATTCTGCGAGACGTTACAAGACGACGCCTGCGGGACGTGCCTAGCTTGTCGCAAGGTGGAGCATGGCAATCATCCGGAGCTGTTCTGGATTGAACCGGACGGAGCCAGCATTAAGATCGACCAAATTCGTGAGCTTCAGCAGCAGTTTGCTTACCGTTCAGCTGGGGCGGGCACTAAAATATATGTCATTCAAGAAGCGGACCGGATGACCGTTCAAGCTTCGAACAGCTTGCTGAAATTTCTGGAGGAGCCGCAGTCACCTGCGGTTGCTATCCTCATTACGGAGAATGGACAAGCCTTGCTGCCTACGATTCAGTCGAGGGCACAGTGGGTCACATTCACCCCGATGGCCCCATCGGATATGGAGAAAGTGCTAATGGACGAAGGGCTTTCCAGGGAGTTGGTCCGTTGCGCGGTACAGCTTACATCGGGTCTGGATTCAGCTCGGACCCTGTCCCAGTTAAATGAATTTGCAGAAACCAGAAATGCGGTGTTACAATTGATGAAGGATGCGGTTTCCAAGCTTCCTATCATTGGCGCGATTCAGCAGAAAGTGATCAAAACGGACGTCAGCGATCGTATGGATCTGCTGTTCGATATGATTATATTGTGGTTGAAGGACATGATTCATGTATGCAGTGGCCGCAAAGATAGGGTCGTCTATATCGATCAGGTCGATTGGATGGCGAGCCAGGCCTTTGCCCGAAGCGCCGGAACGTGGGTTGCTTACATGGAGAAGGCGATTGAATCGCGCAAGCGTGTTCGTTTTAATGCCAACGCCCAGTTGGTGCTGGAGCAATTTTTTCTTGCTGTCCAGCAGGCTTAATTAAGAGTAGTAGTAGAATGCTCAGATAGTTTTCAGGATGGGGCATTCTTAGGAGGGAAGACATGTACAATGTAGTTGGAGTCCGCTTCAAGAAAGCGGGGAAAATCTATTACTTCGATCCACTCGAGCTTCCCATAGAGAAAGACGATGCTGTAATTGTAGAGACTGCCCGAGGCGTTGAATACGGGAAAGTCGTTATCGGCAGACGTATCGTGAAGGATTCAGATGTAGTGCTTCCGCTCAAGCGAGTCATTCGGGTAGCTAATTCCTCCGATGCCCGACTGGTAGAAGAGAACAAGCAGGCCGCCCAAAACGCGCTGCATGTATGCCAGGACAAGATCCGGGAGCATCAGCTGAAGATGAAGCTGGTGGACGTTGAATATACGTTTGATCGCAACAAAATTATATTTTACTTTACAGCCGAGGGGCGGATCGATTTCCGCGAGCTTGTCAAAGATTTGGCCAGTGTATTCCGAACACGAATCGAGCTCAGGCAAATCGGGGTACGTGACGAAGCGAAGATGCTCGGCGGTATTGGACCGTGTGGACGAATCTTATGCTGTTCATCATTTCTAGGCGATTTCGAACCGGTTTCGATCAAGATGGCCAAGGATCAGAACTTGTCACTCAACCCGACCAAGATATCGGGCTTGTGCGGCAGATTGATGTGCTGCCTGAAGTACGAGCACGACCAGTACGAGAGTGTAAGAGAAGAGCTGCCGAAGATCGGAACCTATGTGGTTACCTCCCTTGGCAACGGGAAAGTAATTGGGTTGAAGGTAGATGAACGTGTAATTCGAGTACAATTGTCGGATAATGGGAAAGTAGAGACGTTTCCTTTCGAGGACGTCGTGGCACAAGGCTAGCGGATTTCGGCGCTGAGGTGGGACCGTGGAGAAAAAAGACGTTTTTATACAGATGAATGAGATGGAAGACCAACTGGGAAGTATGCATCAGCGAGCAGGCTTGCTGAAGAAAGAAGTGATGCGGCTGCTTGAGGAGAACAAGCGGCTTAGTATCGAGAACCAGCAGCTGCGCAAGCTGCTTCGTAAGGAAATCCCGGCTCCAGTGGTAGCAGATAACAATGGTGTTGCTGCCAATCCGCCCCTAGCAACAGGAGTTCCGGATGAAGTATCACCTGTCGGGGAAGGCTATGACAACCTGGCTCGGCTGTATCAGGAAGGGTTCCATATATGTAATGTGCATTATGGGCATTTGCGGACGGAGAAGGATTGCTTGTTCTGCTTATCCTTTTTGAATAAATAATCAAAGTGCCGTAGAGAGCCTGAGGGTCTCTACGGTTTTTTGAACTTGTAGAAAGTATAAGTCCCGGGGGCCCCGCAAAGTAATACCAATAGCTTTTATCGAAGAAATTCGAGGAAGTACATTCGTGTGTTAGAGGTTGCAATTGGTGCGAGCAGCAAGCTGCTCTAATGGAATAAGCTTCGAAGGCCCCACGTCACTTTGTGGGGTTATGGAGAAAATGTGAGGGTGGAAATGGTTAGAAAAGAGACGCAGTTATATCCAGACGAACGGATCGACGACTTATTGACCCAAGACATCGGGATTATTCAAAGTGATCAGGTATTTGCTTTCTCACTGGATGCGGTATTGTTGGCAAGGTTCTGCTCGGTACCGTTCCGGGGGAGCATAGCCGATCTGTGCACGGGCAATGGTGTGATTCCATTGCTGCTCAGCACCCGTACGAAATCTTCGATTGTGGGTGTCGAGATTCAGCCCCGATTGGCCGATATGGCGATGAGAAATGTACAATTGAATGCATTGGAGTCCCGTATTCGCATTGTAGAAGGCGATTTGAAGGAAGCGCACCTTACGTTAGGAAGAGGCGGATTCGACTTGGTAACCGTCAATCCTCCCTATATGCCGGTAACGGCAGGTGAACAGAACGACAATATACATATCGCGGCGGCTCGACATGAGCTATATTGCACGTTGGACGATGTGTTAGCGGCCTGCGCACGGCTCGTGAGAACCGGAGGTCGTGTCGCTATGGTACACCGTCCTTCTCGCCTTGTGGAGATCATAATGAGCATGCGGAAGTATAAGCTGGAACCGAAGCGTATACGGTTCGTCCATCCTCGTATAGGAGAAGAAGCGAATATGGTGCTCATTGAAGCACTTAGAGATGGCAAGCCGGAAGTGCGGTTGCTGCCGCCGCTAATCGTACACGAGGGTGAGGAGTACTGTCAGGAGCTCAAGGACATCTATTACGGACAAGTAGGCCAGTTAAGGTAGGAAAGGAGGGCAAGTATCTTGCATATACAGAAAAGTTTTGCGAATTCGACGGGAGCAGGCACATTGTATTTGGTTGCGACGCCAATCGGCAACCTCGAGGACATTACCTTTCGCGCGGTACGGATCTTGAAGGAAGTGGACTGGATAGCTGCTGAAGATACGAGGCAGACGCGCAAGCTGTTGACTCATTTCGAGATCGCGACCCGGCTCGTCAGCTACCATGAGCATAACAAACGGGCTAGCGGGCCTGAGCTCGTTCGGCACATGCTGGAAGGCAACTCCATCGCACTCGTAAGCGATGCGGGGATGCCAGCCATCTCAGACCCCGGCTACGATCTGGTTCAACTCGCTATCGAGCAGGGGATCGCAGTTGTACCTGTTCCCGGGGCCAATGCAGCCCTGTCGGCATTAATCGTCTCCGGCTTGCCGACGGATCGGTTCTTGTTCGTAGGATTCTTGCCGCGGGAGAAGAAGGCGGTCAGAAGCGAGCTTGAGCGATTGGCCTACGTAGAGGCGACGATTCTGATGTATGAGTCTCCGCATCGGGTTGTCAAAACGTTGGAGGCCATCTCAGAAGTATGGGGGGATCGTCCTGCAGCACTGATGCGGGAAATAAGTAAACGGTACGAAGAAGTCGTCCGCGGTTCCGTAGCGGAATGTTTGCAGCACGTGAAGGAGAATGAACCGGTCGGGGAATATGTGATCGTTGTGGGAGGGGCCGAAGGGTCACAGGAGGAGCTTGCGGAACGAGCAGGCACCAGCTGGTGGCAGCTATTGACCTTGGAAGCGCATGTCGCTCATTATGAGCAGCAGGGGGCGGACCGCAAGGAAGCGATGAAGCGGGCAGCTGCAGACCGAGGAGTATCCAAGCGGGATGTATATAACGAGTTATTGCCCCGGAAAGAAACGTAATTACCTTGTTCAACTCAATGGTTATGATGAGGAGGGTTCATATGAACGTCATATTACTTGGACTACCTGGGGCGGGAAAAGGTACTCAGGCCAAGCTGATCACCGAAAGTCAGCATATTCCGCATATTTCGACTGGGGATTTATTCAGGAAGGCTGTGCAAGATCAGACAGAGCTTGGTCTTCTGGCTAAGCAGTATATGAGCAAGGGAGAGTTAGTGCCTGACGAGGTGACGATTGGCTTAGCATTGGAGCGCTTAGAGCACGAAGACTGTACTAGTGGTTTTCTCATGGATGGATTTCCACGTAACATAGCGCAAGCGGATGCCTTAGAACAATATTTGAGTTCGCAAGCCAAATCTATCGACCACGTGATCTTTATAGATGTGGATGAGCGTATCTTGCTAGAACGATTGACGGGGAGAAGGGTGTGTTCGGGATGCGGGGCGTCGTTCCATATTACGAATAATCCCCCTAGGGTCACAGATCGATGTGATCATTGTAATGAACCCTTGATTCATCGTGAGGATGATCAAGAAGCTACAGTTCAAGAACGTCTGAGAATCAACAAGGAACTCACCAACACGTTGGTCGACTATTATAGAAGGAACGGAGTTTTACGCGTCATAGAGGGTACACAACATATAGCGACTGTTTCTAATGAAATACTTAGTATTTTTGCAAATTGAACATAAGAAAAACCGTCCGGAAGCACACCGGACGGTCCTTGGTCGTTGCGTTCAGTTTGGCGCGTGGGGAGGGAGTGAACAGGAGGTTCCACCCGCTGTTGAAATCGATTCCTTTGATTGAAATGTTGTGGTGGTAAGGAATCGATTTCAAAGGCGGACGCTTCGCTTCTCCACTCTCCTGCTCACTCCCTTTTTGTTCTGCTTTCCTTCAAGGAGTTTCCTTTGTCCGTACGCTCCGCGTCTGGGTTTTCCGAGTGGAATCTTCTGATACCAGTCCCAAGATGATCCCACGTAATCACAGGACATCCAATATGTTGTAATCAGAATCAATAATTTGAAATTGACATACACCTTCCCAGCCAAGATAATCGAACTCCCTGCTCCCAGGCCATATCAGTTGAAAAAGGATAACCCCCAAAAACTTATAAATTCTTATAAGTAAAAAAAAGTATCCCTAAGCATGATAGCAATGGCCACCATGACTTAGGGATATAGAGGAGATATATAAAAGGTTAGAATTAACAAATGATTATATTCCTATTATAACCTATTTTTTTGATTTTGTCTTTTAATTTTGACTATTAATTTGTCATAGATTTATAAATTTCTGATAGCTCGGCCAAACATTCTTTGCTGATCATTTTTCCTTTGAAATAAACGAGGTTGTCAGCATTTCCGGTAAAGATGCATGCTGGCTCGTATTTCTTAAGCATGATGCGTTCTCCATCCACATAGATCTCTAATGCATCTTTCTCGCCAATTCCTAGCGTACGCCGAAGTTCGATTGGAATAACTACGCGCCCCAATTCATCGACTTTTCTTACAATCCCTGTGGATTTCATCATAATCTATTTCCTCCTTCGTGGTTTCGTCATCATTCGACATAGTTCTCACTATTTATGATACCAACCATTCCCATAATAGTCAACCCTACTAACTTCCTTTTTACGGAATAAATCTACAAATTAATTTTTATAATCATAACATGAAAAATCAGGAAAAGCACGTCTGACAAGGTTTTCAATTCGTACAGACGCATGATGTCAATATTAGTCGAAGGTTGTGACAATTGGTTGAACGGAGAAAAATTCCGATTCTTGTAAACGAAAATGGAAGTGTTTTTCTAAGAGATTCGACATTAAATGTCGAATAATATGCTGAAAAAGAGCTAAAATGTCGAAAGAGTGTCGTGCAACTTTTTCATGCGGTTGTTTTGCAGCCTTTCGTATATACTTAGGGTATAGAGGAAGGGAGTGAGGTCCTGATGGGCGCTCCGTTGCAAGAAGAGAAAGTGTTCAAGGATCCGGTTCATAAATACATTTATGTGCAGGATCAGACGATATGGGATTTAATCAATACTCGGGAATTTCAGCGGCTTCGACGAATTCGACAATTGGGCACTTCCTTCATGACGTTTCATGGGGCGGAGCACAGTCGGTTCTCTCATTCGCTAGGCGTCTACGAGGTTGCCCGTAAAATTATATCACAGTTCGAACGCAATGATTATTCCGAGTGGCCGCGGGAAGAACGCTTGCTGGCCTTGAGTTCTGCCCTGCTTCATGATATCGGACACGGGCCGTTCTCCCATTCGATCGAGCAGGTATTCGGAACGAATCACGAAGAGTGGACGTGTCAGTTGGTGTTGGGTGATACTGAGGTGAACCGGGTGTTACGGGAAGCCGATTCCACATTGCCGCAGAGCGTATCGGATGTTATTTGCAAGTCGTACGGGAAATCGATTGTCGTCAGCTTAATATCGAGTCAGTTGGACGCAGATCGGATGGATTATTTGCTCCGGGATGCGTACTTCACGGGTGTCAACTATGGCACATTTGACTTGGAACGTATCCTTAGGGTCATTCGTCCGCACAAAGGGCATATCGTGGTCAAGGAAAGCGGCATGCATGCGGTCGAAGATTATTTGATGGCTCGCTACCAGATGTATTGGCAAGTTTACTTTCATCCGGTCACCCGAAGTTCTGAGATTGTGCTGCGCAAAATATTCGAGCGCGCGAAAAAATTGCATGGAGACGGCTATTCGTTTCAGTTCATGCCTCCTGCATTCCGCAGCTTGCTCCAAGGTACGTTGACACTGGATCATTATTTGGAATTGGACGAGTCTTATGTGCAGATGACGTTGACCCAATGGACACGCGAAGATGATCGAATCTTGGCGGATTTGAGCGACCGGTTCCTGAATAGACGGTTATTCAAGTATGCTGCACTCAACGAAACATCGGAGCCTTGGGAGGAAGATTTCAGGGACTGGATGTACCGGAAGGGCATTGATCCGGATTATTACATGGAGATCGACTTTTTGTCGGCGTTGCCTTACGATGTGTACCGGGCCGGGGATGAGGATGAGAGCTTGCCGATCATGCTGTTGAACGGGAAGGACGAGCTGATGGAAATATCGAGGAAATCGGAAATCGTTCGATCGATTAGCGAGATTCATCAAGGAGAGCGGCGGGTCTATTATCCGGAGGACATGCTGCAAGAGCTCGCGACCGAGATGCCGGAAGCTTGGAAAGCCCGATTCGGTTGGGTAGGTTGACGAGGGTAGGAAATAGACACAGGAGGGAGACGGGAAGATTACATGCTGACAGATACACATACGCATATGAACGACCACGCCTTCGATGAAGATCGGGAGGAAACGCTGCAACGCGCTCAGGAGAACGGTGTGAGTCGAATGATCAATATCGGGTTTAACCGGGAGACCATTCCGAGTTCCATCCAATTGGCGGAAGATTACGAGTGGATCTACTCAACGGTGGGTTGGCACCCACAGGATGCTATCAACATGAAGGCAGAGGACTTGGACTGGCTGGAGTCCTTATGTGCTCATCCCAAAGTGGTAGCTATCGGGGAGATCGGCCTCGACTATTATTGGGATACATCGCCTAAGGATGTACAGGAACGGGTATTTCGCGAGCAGATCCGGCTGGCCCGGCGGTTGAATATGCCGATCTCAATCCATAATCGCGATGCCAATCAAGATATTGTGCGAATGCTGCGGGAAGAGAAGGCTGAGGATGTCGGCGGGGTGATGCACTGCTTCTCCGGCAGTTGGGAGACCGCCAAGTTATGCCTGGACATGAACTTCTATATCTCCTTTGGCGGACCGGTCACCTTCAAGAATGCCAGGCAGCCAAAGGAAGTGCTCGCGAAAGTGCCGCTCGACCGTGTACTCATCGAGACAGACGCGCCCTACTTGACGCCGCATCCGCTGCGCGGCAAGCGCAACGAGACCGGCTACGTCCGGCTCGTCGCGGAAGCAGCGGCAGACATCGTCGGGCTGCCGCTCGAGCAGTTCGCCGCCGTCACGACGGACAACGCAAAACGGCTGTTCCATCTGCCTTAGGCAGACTGGAGCAGCCGTTTTGCTTGCCGTCGTGTTGGGGCTTGCGGCGGAGCGCCGGCTCGTCCGCGCCGGAGCGCTACGCGCGCGGCTTGCGCATGCGCCGGCGCACGACCGCGGCGACGCCGAGCACAGCTGGCGGCAGCAGCGCCATCCACGGCGCCAGCGCCGGGCTCACGGCGAGCGCCGCTGTCAGCAGCGCGATGACGGCGAGCTGCGCGCGAAAGGCGACGGCGGCTTGCGCATGCAGACGTGCTTCCGCCGGCAGCGGGTACAGCGCGGGCATGACGGCGTATGTGTGGAACTCGCGGAGCGCCGAGAGCTGCACGTTGATGACGAGGCAGAAGAACACATACAGGCCGGATGCCATCCAAGGGTCTGTGCTTGTGGCGATGAGGATAGCGGCAATCACAAGCAGGCGAATAATGATACCGGTCAATTCGGAGCGAAGCAGCGTTACCGCATACAAGTACACATACGAGCTCATCTGCCGGAATCGAACACCCGCAATGGAGAACGACAACCACTTTCGGCGCTTCACCTGGCTCTGAAGCTCCTCGACATCGGTGAACCAGCTGAAGAACAAGTGAAAATAAGCTTGGTGTATCTTTTCTCTGGTGAGCAGCTCGGTCCAATGGACTCGATACGCCGGCAATTGACGGTAGACGATACTGGCAAAGGTGAATAGCAGTAAGAATAACAAAGCGGCGAACAGGAAGCCGTTCAAGAAGAATACAACCAGTACAGCGGCATTGCCGACCCACTTGAACCCGGCCGAAGCGATCCGCTGCCCGCGTCTGGACAGGCTAGCTTCTTTCCATGTGCTCAGTAAACTGGCGAATTTCAAAGCGACCGTCAGAAATAGCAATACCCATAACGGAGTGGCATCCTTACCGAACCCATGGTAGTACAGTGGGCTTAGCGTCGTCACCACGACCACGATCAGAATAGCTTGTCCGATAAAGCTGTACCGGAACGCGGCCCGGAAGTAAGCACCCATCCTGGATTCCAACGGAAGCAAGAAGACGCTGTCTGCTTCGCGGAGCAAGGTGCGGACCGGACTGATGGCAAGGAGCGGCAGCAGCACGGCAGTCAGTAAGAGCGTGTAGGGAAAGTCCTCTGACAGCTTGGACAACGAAGTGTTGTAGAAATAAGCCAGTGCAATAAGCGCGAACAGCAGGAACATGAAAAAGCCGCTGCGGCCCATATCTCGGGTATATCGGGTGACGACAACGAAGTGCCGCTTGGACCTTTGTCGCCAAAGCTCTTCAGGTACACTCATTGGCTGCCCTCCCCGATCAGCGAGAAGAAGGTGTCCTCAAGCGTGGCCTCCCGACTGGTACCAGCCTGCTCCTTCAGCTCGGTCAACGTACCGGTGGCAATGGCGCGCCCTTTGTGAAGGACGATGTAGCGGTCACAATATCGCTCAATTGTCGACAATATATGCGAGCTGATCAGCAAGCTGGCTCCTTCCTGCTTGCGTGTAACCATGAGTTCGAGTAACGACCGCATGCTGAGCGGATCGAGTCCCAGGAACGGTTCATCAATAATATACAGGGGCGGCTCGACAAGAAAGGCGCACATGATCATCACCTTCTGCTTCATGCCTTTCGACAATTGTTGCGGAAAGCTGTGTAATTTGTCGCCCATTTGGAACTGAGTGCTAAGCGTGTCGATTCGCTGTTCGAATTGCGATTCTTCGAGCCCGTATACCATAGCCGTTAACTTCAGATGTTCGCGAATCGTTAGCTCCGCATACAGCTCCGGGGATTCCGGAACGTAGGCGAGCTTGGAACGGAATTGGTGTTCGTTTCTTAATGGCTGTTGCCCGCCGATTCGGATTTCTCCCTGTTGGGGTTGTAACAGCCCGAGCAGATGTTTGATCGTCGTACTTTTGCCAGCCCCGTTTAAACCGATCAAGCCGATCATTTCTCCAGGATTTACTGTAAAAGAGAGATCATGTAAAATTGGCTTATTGCTGAAGTAACCACCATATAGTTTTTCCACTTGCAAAATCGGTAACATAGCAAACCTCCGGTTCATCTGATACTTTTATCCTAACATTTTCAAAGATTGCAAGCACATTTTTACCTATTTTTGTGCCGATGTTACCCAACTTTTACGTAAACAAGCGTGTGGGGGAGTTTGAGAGAGCAATATTGGCAAAAAAGTGTGATTAATCACACAAAACTCGTGGATTTGTCTGTTTTTACATACTCCGCTCGCTTTACAGCTTTGGAGGAACATCGTAAACTAACCTTCATAATAACTTAACTTCATATTGCTATCAATTTCCAATCGCTGAGTTTTCAGAAATGAAAAACGGGGGAACCAAACAGGGTTACATTGGGGTGAATTTCGCTAGTGAGACTACAACTCTTACAGTAGCGAATAGGGCGACTCTCGCGTCCGAATCCGTCAGCTAACCTCGTAAGCGTGAAGAGAGAGGCACTTTGTCGGGGGCCTATGCTTGTTTTTGATGTAGCATGGTTCGTACAGCCGAGAAGAGTCCCTCTTCTGCGGCTTTTTTAATGCCATATTCCGGCAAAGCGTTAAAGCGCTAAAGAAAATTCTTTTCTTCACTAAGGGATATTGGGACCACGACCCTCATACACATTGGAGGGGGGCGGTTGCCCAAAATCAAACAAGTGGAGGAGAGACGGCACTAACAATAAACTATAGTCGCGTCAAATCCGATCATGCGTAACACTCGACGGCGGGGCTTAAGGAGGACCGAAGAAGTGGGAGGTATTCACCAAGGAGAACCCCATGTAAAACGATCATCCAGCATGACCTTCGCATTGCGATGGAAGCGTGAAAACTTGCGTTTGATTTCAGGTATCGCTTTGTTTTCAATCGCTATGACTTTCATGTTCACGGTGTTGTTGTACGGTACGGCTACCAAGAGCGTATCCGTAGTAGTGAATGGACAAGAAACCGTTGTGAGTACGAAGCAATGGGTCCTGCAACGCCTACTGGATGAACTGGCCATTCCGGTTGGAGAATATGACCGATTATCCCTGCCTTTAGAGGCGAAGTTGAAGAACGGGGATAAAGTCGTGGTCGATCATGCTCTACCGGTGCAATTGATGGCTGATGGGAAGACGGAATTAAAGTACACGACAGGAAGAACGGTTGCTGCAGTATTGCAGGACTTGGATGTATCCGTAGGAGAACTGGATAAAGTGTCTCCTGCGCAGGATACGGGCATTAGCGGGAATGATGTCATTCAAGTGGTCAGAGTGAATAAAGTATTAGAGGATCAGACGGAAGCCATACCATTTGACACCGTGAAACAAAACGATCCGAACTTGCTGAAAGGCAAGGAGCAAACCGTTACAGAAGGCCAAGATGGCGTTCTTGCCAAGAAGATCGAAAAAACGTTCGAGGATGGCGTCCTTGTGGCTGAGAATGTAGTCGATATGAAAGTATCTGCGGAAAGTGTCAATAAAGTCGTAGCACTGGGCACCAAAAACCCCGTAGTTGTGTTGTCTGCATCCACGCCTAATATCGAAGAAGTGACGAAGTCAGGCGTGACGTTCGGGTATAAGCAGATCTTGAACAACGTATCGCTGACTGCGTATACCATTGATGCTAGTTCTACAGGCAAAACCAGCGAGCATCCCCAATACGGATTAACCTTCTCCGGGACGCGTGTGACCGAAGGCCGTACGATTGCGGTAGATCCCAAAGTGATTCCAATTGGATGGTGGGTCTACATCGAGGGTATCGGCTTGCGACGTGCGGAAGACACCGGTAGCGGCATCAAGGGAAACATTATCGATGTATTCTTCGACAACCCGGATTATGCCAAACGATTTGGTGTGAAACGCGGTTACAAGGTTTACGTTATCGGCAAGGATAAACCGGCTTCGAGTTGATAGACATCTCCCTGAGCCAGAGCTGACCCCGCGAAAAATGCGTCAGCTCTGCTCTGGGATTGATCATTCCCTTCGAGTTCGGGTATAGTGTACAATAGAAGCTCATGCAGGAGAAGAAGAGGACAACCGCCCCTCTTCTTTTTGTTGCTGTCGGAAAGGGACGGGCCAAGGTGATCAAAGAAATCATTGTTGTTGAGGGTCGTGACGATACGATTGCGATCCAGCGAGCCGTGCAGGCTGAAACGATCGAGACAGGCGGATCGGCCATCGACGCGACGGTACTTCGCAAAATTGCTCTGGCGCAGGAACGTCGTGGTGTGATTGTGTTCACGGATCCTGATCATGCAGGTGAGCGTATCCGCAGGATTATTTCGGCGAAAGTACCTGGCTGCAAGCATGCGTTTCTAACGCAGCAGGAGGCGACCAAGAAGGGCGACATCGGGGTAGAGAATGCAACGGATGAAGCGATCCGTCAAGCACTTGCTCAAGTTAGGACAGACTATGAGGGAAGCGCGGCCGATCAGGAGCCGGAGGCGCAGATCACACAAGCGGATCTCATGGCTGCGGGGCTACTCGTCCATCCGGACGCCGCCCGGAGACGGCTTGCCATCGGCGACCGTCTGGGTATCGGCTGCTGCAACGGAAAGCAGTTCCTGAAGCGCTGCGCTATGTTCCGCATCACCCAGGCCGAGTTTAAGCGTGCGTATGATGATTTTATGGATAAAGGAATGTGACAGCTGCTATGACGGATATGGTGTCTACACCCAAACGAACGAAGGAATTGATCAAGAAATACGGTCTTGTGTTAAAGAAGAGCTTGGGGCAAAATTTCTTGACTGATCAAAATATATTGCATCACATCGTGAACGCTGCCGAGCTGGATGCATCCAAGGGAGCACTGGAGATTGGTCCGGGCATCGGAGCGCTGACACAGCACTTGGCTGAAGCCGCAGGTACGGTGGTGGCGGTAGAGATCGATCAGCGGTTGCTGCCGATTCTGGCGGAGACGATGAGGACGTACGAGAACGCTCATATTGTTCACGGAGACGTTCTCAAGCTGGATCTGCGCGAGCTGTGGCAGGAGCGATTCAGTGCTTGCTCGAAGGTTAGCGTTGTAGCTAACTTGCCTTACTACGTGACGACCCCGATTATTATGAAGCTGTTGGAAGAGAAGCTGCCGCTGGAGAATATCGTGGTTATGATTCAGCGGGAAGTGGCAGAGCGGATGTCCGCCAAGCCTGGCAGTAAAGCCTATGGCAGCCTAAGCATCGCCGTGCAATATTATTGCGTGCCGGAGATCGTCAAGATCGTCCCGCCGACCGTATTCGTGCCGCAGCCGAACGTGGACTCGGCGGTGATCCGCTTGAAGCTGCGCGATAAGCCCGCCGTTGAGACAGACGATGAAGCGTTTTTCTTCGAAGTCGTGCAGGCTTGCTTCGTGCAGCGGCGCAAGACGATCGCGAACAATCTGATGGCGGCCTTCTTCAGCAAAGACCGCAGGGCTGAGCTAGAGGCCGTATTGGCCTCCTGCGGCATCGATCCTGTGCGCCGAGGCGAAACGCTCAGTCTGGACGAATACGCGCGTCTGAGCCGCGCCATAGCCGCCGCTCGTCGCTGAGTCGTGTAGGATCGCCTCCGTGCGCTGCTGAATGGAACGTTGGCAGCCCCGGCCTCCCTCTGTAAGATGCAGAGCGGAGGTCGGGCTTATTTTTGTTGGGGCTCTTTGGAGACCGAGACTAACCCCTTTCTACTGCTTGGAACCGTGTTGGGAGTGACTTTGGGTGCCCCGCAAAAAAATATGGCACGAAATGCAACATTTTTACAGGAATATGCTCGATTTTTCTGAAATGTGGCACGAAATGCAACATTCTCCATCGAATTCATCGATCTGAACAAAAAATGTTGCATAAAGTGCCACATTCCCTTTTACCACCCCTTTTCACAACAATAATGTTGTACAAAGTGCCACATTTTCCGTTCTACTCTCTTGCACGGAGCCACGCATGGTTTATGGCGGAACACAGGATATGCGACCACGTTCCGCTAAATTGGTTAATTAACGGAAGGAGGAACTCCTTTATGGAATATAGAAATCTCTGGAGTAATCTGATCCAGAGGTTATCCAGAACGGTCGAAGACTCGTTCGGTCTGGCCCTTGCACGGTCTGGCCCTTGCACGGTCTGGCCCTTGCACGGTCTGGCCCTTGCACGGTCTGGCCCTTGCACGGTCTGGCCCTTGCACGGTCTGGCCCTTGCACGGTCTGGCTCTGGCTTTCGCTCTCGCTCTGTCCCTAGCCCTGACGCGCTCCAGCCACGCGAAGAGCGCCCTCCCTACTGCCCCTCCCACGAAGGTGGGGGAGGCGGTAGGGGCTGCGGGCAAAACCGAGCGGACGCGGCCAGAATGAGCTGGAGAGCGACCTTTATAGACGTGTTGCCACCATGCCGAAGGCCTTACAATCGAAGCAACACGTCTATAACCGAGCCGGAAGCCATTCTGGCCGCGGGAGCGCCCTTGTTTTGCCCCTCACTTTGCCCTCACTTTGCCCCTCTTCACCCACCTTAAAACCGCACCATTTGCCCAGCCTCGCCATAGGATAGTCGAGGAGGCGATTCGGAATGAAGCAAGGCGATTTGGTCGTACGAAAATCCTATGGCGGAGACGTCATTTTCAAAATTCAAAATATGGAGAGCAGGTGGGCGGTACTCACGGGTGAGGATTTTCGGCTAGTGGCTGATTCCCCCATTCATGATCTGATGCCCTTGAGAGAATCGAGACCGGGCCAGCAAATGCAGACGCAAGTGAAAGTCAACGAGTCACTGCGGGAATTAGCCCGCTACCGAGTGTGGCAGAGAGAACGGAACCAAGGGAATTGGTCGACGGCCCAGTCGGCGAACAGTCAGCACGCGTACTTCGAGATTCCGGGTAAAGTACTCCACCTGGACGGGGACGCCAACTATTTGCGCAAGAGCATGCTACTCTATAGTGAGTTTCGGGTTCCGGCGGAAGGGTTCTCCGTAGCCGAGAGCGACATGGCGCAGGCACTGCAACGACTGCTACCGAGAGTGAAGCCGAATATTGTGGTCGTAACGGGGCATGACGCGATTGTGAAAAACGTGAAAGAACAAGATATTGCCAACTTATCAAGCTACAAGCATTCCCATCACTTCGTGGATGCGGTGAAGCGAGCGAGAGACTACGAGCGCAATTTCGATACATTGACGATAATCGCCGGTGCATGCCAGTCGCATTTCGAAGCGCTGCTACAGGCAGGTGCCAACTTCGCCAGTTCGCCGGCGCGTGTGCTCATCCATGCGCTTGACCCGGCGTGCATTGCGATCAAGACGGCCTACACATCGGTGAAAGAAACCGTCAACATCATCGACGTCATAAATAATACAATCAGTGGTATTCAAGGTATGGGTGGAATCGAGACACGAGGCAGCTACCGAATCGGTCTCCCCAAAATGAAGCTAGTGGTGGAAGAGAAGCCGATGGCGGGGGCCGAAGTGCAGTTTAATAGTTAGCCTGCAACTTGGATCAAGATAGGCCGATTTATCGCGCAACATGGAGCAGGGATGAACAACAGATGGGATACTGAAACAGCACCTGAGGGTGCTGTTTTCTTGTTGGAAAGAAAAGAATCGGGGGACGCGCATATTATTTGAACATTTTGTGAATTCTAACGATAAAAATTGGGCTTGAATTCCTGTAAAACCTGATGCAAAAGGCGTTGACAACGAGTTTGGTTCATTGATATAATATTTAGTTTAACTTGACATAACTGGTCTGGATGAAGTATAATAATAAAGGAAAGAGGTGGTAGTACGCAATGGCTAAAAATGCGCTATTGGAAATCAAACGGAGCCTCGAGGCTCACGTTGGTCAGAAGATTATGCTGCGTGCGAACGGTGGTCGTCGTAAAACCATCGAAAGAACGGGTGTATTGGAAGAAACCTACCCTTCTGTTTTTATAGTCAAGCTTGATCAGGAGCAACACACATTTAAGCGCGTTTCGTACAGTTATGCGGATATTTTGACGGAATCGGTAGAAGTGATGGTCTGTCAAGATGAAGAACAAGTCCGCATCACCTATATACAACATTGAGATACTGGCTACAAGATCCTACGGCAAACTTAGTTTGTCGTTTTTCTTTTTTTTCTGTTGCATGGAGGGGACACGGAATTCAAATACTATTCCTAATCCCACGTAGCAGGAGGTTATACAATGAGTCGCAGAAGAGGTATGATGTCCGAGCAATTCAAGAACGAGCTTGCTAAGGATTTGGGGTTTTATGAAACGGTCCAGCGGGAAGGCTGGGGCGGGATCAAGGCCAAGGAAGCCGGGAACATGGTGAAGCGGGCCATTCAGTTGGCCGAGCAGCAGCTCTCCAACAGGCAATGATGGCAAGTGGATCAACTAGAGAAGCTAAGGCGGAAACGCTTTAGCTTTTCTTTTTGCCGTTTGATATAATGTGGGAAGTTAAGTTAACGGAATGCAGCACGGAATAGAAAAGAAGGTGGCTTATGAAGGTTTATGAAAAAGCTCCGGCTAAAATCAACTTGTTACTCGATGTGTTGCGCAAACGCGACGATGGGTACCATGAAGTTGAGATGATCATGACTATGGTCGACTTGGCAGATCGTCTGGAAATGATGGAGCTGCCCAGGGACACGATCATCATATCGAGCCAGGTGGGGTACATCCCGCTGGATGAGAAGAACTTGGCCTTTCAAGCCGCCAGGCTGATTAAGGAACGGTACGATGTGCGGACAGGTGTCTACATTCATCTGGATAAGCGGATCCCGGTAGCAGCAGGGCTAGCAGGGGGGAGCAGCGATGCTGCGGCCACGCTACGCGGTCTGAACCGGTTGTGGCGACTGAATATCCCGGTAGAAGAACTGCAAACGCTTGGCGCCGAGCTAGGCTCAGATGTGCCTTTCTGCGTAACAGGAGGGACTGCGCTTGCCACGGGTCGAGGAGAGAAGCTCGAGCCGATCGCAGCACCACCGCAATGTTGGGTCATTCTGGCGAAGCCTCCGATTCATGTATCCACACAGGAAATATACGGGAAGTTGAATGCCAAAGAAATTCCGCGGCACCCTTCGGTCCCTCAGATGCTCCGGGCTATAGAAGATCAGCAGTTCACGGATATGTGTCAAGCGATGGGGAACGTCCTGGAAGATGTAACGGTGAAGGTATATCCGGAAGTGAAGCAGATCAAGGAGTGTATGCTGCGTCTGGGCGCAGACGGTGTTCTCATGTCTGGCAGCGGCCCGACGGTATTCGGGCTAGTCTCCAAAGAAGCGAAGGTAGCCCGCATTTACAATGGCTTGCGCGGGTTCTGTAAAGATGTGTTTGCGGTTCGAATGTTAACATAGCTGACATAAATGGCTTACAATCATGCGCGCTCAGTTGATTGAACCCGTATATTCATGGTATATTTTCTATATAATATTCGGAATAATTGGGGGTAACGCCATGAAAAAGCTAAAGAGAAGCGCGAGATTGGTAGAAATGACGCAATACCTGCTATTCCGCCCCCATTGTTTAATACCTTTGACCACATTTGCGGAACGATACGGCTCGGCGAAGTCATCCATTAGTGAAGATCTTGCAATCATTAAGGAAGTTTTTGAAGAGGAAGGGCTTGGGGAACTGCATACCCTCGCAGGGGCTGCAGGCGGAGTGAAATTCACACCGAAAGTACCGAAATCCGCTTCGATGCACATACTAGAAGAAATCCGTCAAGTGTTGGAGCAGCCCGATCGTTTGCTGCCAGGCGGGTATTTGTATATGAGTGATATATTGGGACAGCCGCATTTGATTAATGAGGTAGGGAAGCTTTTTGCAACCGCATTCGCGGACAAGGATCTGGATGTGGTGATGACGGTCGAGACGAAGGGGATTCCGCTCGCCTATGCGACGGCATCTTTTCTCAATCTGCCTGTTGTGATCGTGCGCAGGGATAATCGGGTAACAGAAGGTTCCGCGGTCAGCATCAACTACGTGTCAGGCTCGACCAAGCGGATTCAGACGATGACACTCGGCCGTCGTGCACTAAAGGAGCAATCGAAGGTGCTCATTATCGACGACTTCATGCGTGCGGGTGGAACGATCCAAGGTATGATTGACTTGCTGCGTGAATTCAAAGCGTCTGTTCAAGGTGTCGGGGTGCTCATTGAATCGGCGGAAGTGGACGAGCATTTGATTGAGGATTACATTTCGGTAGCCAAATTAACCGCAGCTGATCCGAGAACGAAGCAAATATCGGTCGTTCCCGGCAACTATTTCGATGAAAGAGGGTCATCTAAATGACAATTTCGAAGCAATGGACCATACAACCGGTCTCAACGGAGGCCGCTCCTGCTGCAATAGGGCCTTATTCCCAGGCGATTCAATTCGGCAATCTCGTTCTGACCTCAGGACAAATTCCTCTGAATGCGGAGGGCCAACTTGTAGAGGGCGGCATAGAGGAGCAAACACACCAAGTTTTTCGCAACTTATCGGCAGTACTTGAAGCGGCAGGGGCATCGTTTCAGACGGTGTTGAAGGCGACTGTCTTTCTGAAAGATATGGGGCAATTCGCCATAGTTAATGAGATCTATGCAAGCTATTTCGGAGGGCACAAGCCAGCACGTTCAACTGTAGAGGTGGCAAGGCTTCCGAAGGATGTTTTTGTCGAAATAGAACTGATTGCAACGAATAATGTCGAAATAGTTCAAAAATAAAAAAAAGTTTATGAATTTGGTAATAAATCGGAAAAAAATAGAAGGAATTCGATTTGCAATGTGGAAGTATAAACCAAGTCTTGCATAAGATAAAGGTGGTGAACACATTGCAAATCACTGATGTACGACTTCGCCGGGTTAATTCCGAAGGCAGAATGAAAGCGATTGCTTCCATTACCATTGACAATGAATTCGTGGTGCACGACATCCGGGTCATTGACGGGAATAATGGTATGTTCGTCGCGATGCCAAGCAAGCGAACGCCGGACGGAGAATTCCGGGATATAGCTCATCCAATCTCTTCTACAACTCGCGAGAAGATTCAAGCTGCTGTATTGGCTGAATATGAGAAAGTTTCAAGCGAAGAAGAAATGATCGAAGAGGGAGCATAGATCTTCCGCAATTAAGAGAGCCGTGAGGCTCTCTTTTCTTTTCGGCAAAATTGGGATATAGTCAAAGATGACTCCCAGTTCGAACGCATCTTGTTAGGAGTATGTGCGGAACTGTTGGGGTGAATGGACTGGGAGAACTGAACACGCGGAGGGGAATGTAACTTGCGTATATTAGGAATTGTTCTCGCTGGAGGACAAGGCAAACGAATGAAATCGAAACTATATAAAGTCATGCATCCGGTTTGCGGCAAGCCGCTGGTGGGCCACGTAATGGACGTACTTGACGAGATCAACACTGACCGTAAAGTTGTAATCGTAGGCCATGGCGCCGAAGCCGTTAAAGCGTACTTGGGCGATCGAGCGGAATATGCTTTGCAGACTGAGCAATTGGGTACCGGGCATGCCGCGATGCAAGCCGAACACTTGCTGGAGGATGAGGAGGGTATAGCCCTTATTACGTTCGGTGACACGCCGCTCATTCAGGCCGAATCCTTATCTGAGATGATCCGTCTGCATCGTGAGAGCTCGGCTGCTGCAAGTGTGATGAGTGCTAGATTGGACCAGCCGTTCGGCTACGGACGCATTATTCGTAATGCAGAGGGGCATGTCACGGGTATTGTGGAACAGAAGGACTGCACGCCGGAGCAACGTGAAATTCAAGAGATTAATACTGGCATCTGCTGCTTCGATAAGCGCAAGCTGTTCCAGGCCTTGAAGCAGGTGACGAACGATAATGCCCAGAAGGAATATTACTTGACCGATGTGATCGGCATATTGAGCCGACAAGGTGAGAAGATTGTCGGCTATTGTGTTGCGGATGCTTCAGAAGGGATGGGGATTAACGACCGTGTGCAGCTCGCGGAAGCGGAGCAGGCGCTGCGTACGCGCATCAATCGCCGTCATATGCTGAATGGGGTCACCATGATCGATCCGAGCCATACGTATATCGAGAAGGATGTTCAGATCGGGTCCGATACGATCATCCAACCGGGTACAGTCATTCGCGGATGCACCGTGATCGGCGAGCAGTGCATCATCGGACCACATGCAGATATTACCGATTCCACCCTAGGTGACCAGGTTAGCATTCAACATTCGGTGCTGCTTGAAGCAGAAGTAGGCGCGGAGACGACCGTGGGGCCTTACGCGTACTTAAGACCGGGTGCAAGGCTCGGTCGGAACGTGAAGATCGGCGACTTCGTAGAGATCAAGAACGCTACACTCGGCGAGGGCACGAAAGTGTCGCACTTGAGCTATGTGGGAGACGCTTCTGTGGGGACGAATGTGAATATCGGCTGTGGCGCCATCACGGTCAATTATGACGGCTTCAACAAAAACTTGACTGAGATCGGCGATGATGCATTCGTAGGCAGCAATGTCAACTTGATTGCTCCGGTTAAGATTGGAGCCGGTGCCTATGTCGTAGCGGGCTCGACCATTACACATGAAGTGGAGCCGGGAGACGTGGCAATTGCAAGAGAGCGGCAAACGAACAAGCCTGGCTATGCCGATAAGCTTCGTCAGCGATTCAGCTCGATCAAGGCAAAAAAACAGTAAGTATGGTTCGAACCTCCTTCGATTGGGTAAAGTATCAGGGAAATGCCTAATGCTTGAAGGAGGATCAATCATGGATGCTAAGTTGAATGCAGAGATCAGGAGCAAGGACGCGACCAAATCGGAGCTCAAGGGGATGCGGTCAAGTGGACGCATTCCAGCTGTCGTATATGGCAAGACGATCGGCAGTATTCCTATTACGGTCGAGGAGAAACAATTGACAGGGTTACTGCGCAGCCATCACAACGCAGTCATCACGATGGAAGTGCCAGGACAAGGCGACTACCCTGTAATGGTCGGCGGATTGGACCGGGACAAGCTGAGCCGGAACGTCCTGCACATCGATTTCCATCAGATTAATATGAACGAGCCTGTCCATGCCAAGGTGGCGGTAGAGTTCCAAGGAGACTCTCCAGGTGTACGGGAGGGCGGGGTATTAACGGCTCTGCTCCATGAAGTGGAGATACGCTGTTTGCCAGACCGACTGCCATCCGAATTGAAGGTGGATATCAGCGGGCTTGGAACGGGTGAGAGCATCCTCGCAGGAGACTTAACCCTTCCGTCAGAAGTTGAGCTTAAGACGGATCCGCATGCCGTCGTGGTGACGATTCTCATACCGCAGAAATCGGGCGATGAGCGCGCGGACGAAGATGCAGACGGTTCAGAAGGACGAGCCGAGGCAGGACTACCGGAAGCCGCGGAAACGACTTAACGGCCATCCTATGGCAAAAGGGTTACGTTCCTCTTGGGATCGTAACCCTTTTGCCATGGAATCAAGCTGATTAATACCCCGGTCTGGAAATGAAAGTAAAGCAATTCCGGTGATAGTAAGTTTGATTGACTTTGATGAAGGTACTCGTATACCGTTCCACGATGCCGATATCCCTGTGGAGATTGGCCGAATAAATCTGAATGGGAACCCCGTGTTCGATATGGT
The DNA here is from genome assembly GCF_056401635.1 of Paenibacillus sp. P4_E11. NCBI lineage: Bacteria > Bacillati > Bacillota > Bacilli > Caryophanales > Paenibacillaceae > Paenibacillus > Paenibacillus sp. P4_E11. The sequence continues at coordinate 26,279 of NZ_JBFUIX010000031.1, forward strand.
CCTGAAAATGTCGGTCGTCGCAAATAATTTGACCGTTGGTATACATACATTCACCTACACTTAAGCGTAGAATATGATATGAGCTATGACAACGCACAGATGCATTTTGTTGCATGAATACAAAATTTTTGGGGGAAATGTGCATGAAGTGGATAGTCGGGTTAGGTAACCCGGGTACGCAATATGCCAAGACAAGGCACAATGTAGGGTTTATGGCGGTTGATGAGGCGGCCAAGGCATGGGGCATAACCGTTACGCCGCAAGCCAAATTCAAGGCACTAGTAGGCGAGGGTCACGTCAAGGGGCAGAAGGTATACCTCATCAAGCCTATGACGTATATGAATTTGTCCGGGGAGTCGATCCGGGCTTTTATGGATTTTTATAAAGCCGATTTGCAGGATGGCCTAGTGTTATATGATGATATGGATACAGCGTTCGGGGCGATCAGACTTCGCTTTCAAGGAAGCCCTGGTGGGCATAATGGCATCAAGTCGATTATTCAGCATACAGGAACACAAAGCTTCAACCGAATTCGTATTGGAGTATCGAGGCCGACACCTGGATCAGATATTGCGGACTATGTGCTATCTGACTTTCGGAAGGAAGAGGTGAAGGAGCTCCCTCACGTGTTGGCTGCAACCTTGGGTGCACTGGAATTCTCCCTTGAGAATTCATTTGAGCATACGATGGCGAAGTTCAACAAATAGTTGCAAGGCGGCTAAATTGTTCCATTCCTGTCCATACTAGAATCAAGTTTCAATCGGTATATGGAGAGGTGGAGGGGCATACGATGACTGTAAATTACATTTGTCGACATTGTGGATCACAGATGGGCCGGATTCTAGGCGAACAAGTCAGCGAATTCCAGCTGGGGTTCCATTTCTTGACCCCTGAGGAACGCAGCGATATAATTACTTATAATAATAGCAGCGGAGACGTTACGGTGAAGCTCACTTGCGATTACTGCAAGGAGGCGCTGGACGCGAATCCGGAGCTGAACCTGATAACCAATCCGCTGCAGTAGCGGTCTATGCTAAACGGTGCCGGCCCGATGCGGGTCGAAGCCGTTTATGCTTGTTGAGCAAGCAAGACCTTGGCAGGCTCGCCCAGGTCTTCTTTCTGGTGGTGTTTTGGAAGGGAGTAGCAATATGCAAACAATCGTTCGAAGTTTTTCGGAGGATCTGGATTTTCAGACCATCGTAGCCGGTGTTAGAACCGGTATGCGAGAGCAGTTGATATCCGGGCTATCTGGATCATCGCGTCAGGTTATGATTGCGGCGCTGGCCGGTCAGTTGGATCGTCCTTTATTTGTCGTGACCCATAATATGTTCTCCGCGCAAAAAATTACGGAGGATTTGCTCGAATGCTTACCAGCAGATCAGGTCATTCTGTACCCGGCAGGCGAATTGCTAGTGACAGAGGCGGCAGCTGCCAGCCCCGAGACGATGGCTCAGCGCATTGACGCACTCACTCGGCTGTCACAGAACTTCCGCGGTGTGCTTGTGGCACCCTTCGCTGGCGTACGCAAGCTAATCCCGCCTGGAAGTGTGTTTGCTGAAGGACGTCTGACTCTTAAGGTAGGCGACACCGTACAATTGGAAGAGTTGCTGCTCCGACTTGTAAGCTTGGGCTACGAACGTGTGGAGCGAGTCGATGCCAAGGGTCAAATGAGCTTACGCGGCGGGATTCTCGATTTCTTCCCCCTAACTTCGGATACGCCTTATCGGGTCGAATTGTTCGATGTAGAAGTGGATTCCATCCGTAGCTTCGATGTCGTGGATCAGCGTTCCATTGACAAATTCGAGTCAGTAGAGATTAGCCCATGCCAAGAGATTATCGCCGATAGTAAGCGTTTGCAAAGTGCGGCGCAATACGCGTATGAGCTGCTGCAAGATCAGCTGAATAAAATGTCCGATCGAACGGTCAAAGACAAGCTGAAGGCAGAGATTCAGCACGATATTGAATTAATGCGAGAAGGGCAGCATTTCCAAGGCATCTACAAGTACATTTCCTTGTTGTACCCGGAACGCCATACGCTCATGAATTACTTGGATAAGGATACCGTGCTTGTGATTGACGAGCCGGCCCGTCTACAGGAAACGGCTAAGCAGCTTGATCGGGACGAGGCGGAATGGATGACGAATCTGCTTCAGGAGGGCAAATCCTTACCTGGCTTCGCCCTGTCCAAACCATATGAGTCCCTCCTGCACCGGACGTCCCACCCGACCTTATACTTGTCCTTATTCCTTCGTCAAGTTCCTCAGACACAACCGCAAAATATCGTCAACTTCATGTGCCGGGGGATGCAAAACTTCCATGGCCAGATGAACGTGTTGAAGTCGGAGATGGAGCGGTGGAAGAAGACAGGGACGAAGGTTATTCTGCTTGCCAATGGAGAGGAACGGATCGAGCGGGTTCGCAGAGTGCTGCACGACTATGAAATCGAAGAACCTGTAATCGTAAATGGTAACTTGCAGCTTGGGTTCGAGCTTCCTTCTGTGCATCTTGTGGTCGTGACGGAAGGGGAGATGTTCACCCAGAAAAACCGCAAAGTCCGCAAGGTAGACAAGAAGATCGACAACGCGGAGCGGATCAAGAGCTACAGCGAGCTGAAGGTGGGCGACTATGTCGTCCATGTCAACCATGGGATTGGCAAATACATGGGCATCGGCACGTTGGAAATCAACGGACTGCATAAAGACTATATGCACGTTATGTATGCAGGCGGCGATAAGCTGTCCGTGCCGATCGAGCAGATCGACTTGATCCAGAAGTACGTCGGCTCCGAAGAGAAGGAACCGAAGGTATACAAGCTGGGTGGAGCCGATTGGGCAAAGGTGAAGAGCAAGGTTCGCAGCACCGTGCAGGATATCGCGGACGATCTGATCAAGCTGTACGCCGAACGCCAAGTGACCCAAGGCTACTCTTTCAATAAGGACACACCCTATCAGCAGGAATTCGAGGGGATGTTCCCCTATGACGAGACCATTGATCAGCTTCGTGCCATTGAAGAGATCAAGAAAGATATGGAAGAGCCCCAACCGATGGACCGACTGCTCTGCGGTGACGTCGGCTATGGCAAGACCGAGGTGGCGATCCGTGCCGCGTTCAAGGCCGCGATTGATGGCAAACAGGTAGCCGTTCTCGTGCCAACGACGATTCTCGCCCAGCAGCATTATGAGACATTCCGCGAGCGATTCTCGGGTTATCCGTTCCAGATTCAAGTGTTAAGCCGCTTCCGTTCCAAGAAGGAACAGACGGATACGATGAAGGGCATTAAGGCCGGTACGGTTGATGTCGTCATTGGTACCCATCGCCTGCTCTCCTCCGACATTACGTTCAAGGATCTGGGCTTGCTGATCGTCGATGAGGAGCAGCGGTTCGGGGTGTCGCATAAGGAGAAGCTGAAGCGGCTCAAGATGAATGTCGACGTGTTGACGTTGACGGCAACGCCGATTCCGCGAACGCTGCACATGTCGATGCTCGGAGTCCGGGATTTGTCTGTTATCGAGACGCCGCCAGAGAACCGCTTCCCTGTACAGACGTACGTCGTGGAGCATAGCAATGCGCTGACACGGGAGGCGATTGAGCGGGAATTGGCGCGGGAAGGCCAAGTGTACTACTTGTATAACCGGGTGCAAGGCATCAACCAGATGGCGGAGCAAATATCGATGCTTGTTCCTGACGCGAGGGTCGGTGTTGCGCACGGTCAAATGTCGGAGCAGGAGCTGGAGCGGACCATTCTTGACTTCCTCGACGGGGAGTACGACGTGCTGGTTAGCACAAGCATTATCGAGACCGGTGTCGATATCCCGAACGTCAACACGTTGATCGTTCATGACGCGGACAAGATGGGACTTTCCCAGCTGTACCAGCTTCGCGGGCGCGTGGGTCGATCGAATCGGATCGCTTATGCCTATTTCACGTATCAGCGCGATAAAGTGCTGACTGAGGTGGCGGAGAAGCGGCTGCAGGCAATAAAAGAGTTTACAGAACTAGGTTCGGGGTTTAAAATTGCCATGAGGGATTTGGCTATTCGAGGAGCGGGGAATTTGCTCGGAGCGGAGCAACACGGGTTTATCGCATCCGTCGGCTTCGATCTATATTCGCAAATGCTAGGGGAAGAGATCGCGAAGCGAAAGGCCGAGATGTCCGGCACGAAGGTGGAACAAGCCAAGCCGGTTAGCACGCAGATTGACCTGACGCTCGACGCCTACTTACCTTCTGACTATATTTATGATAGTATGCAGAAGATTGAACTGTACAAGAAAGTGGCTAATATCCGTACGCTGGAGGAAGCGGCGGATTTGAACGAGGAGATCGAGGATCGCTTCGGGAATTTGCCGGTTGCAGTGTCGAACCTGCTGACCGTAGCGAGACTGAAGGTGTTCGGAACAAGTTATGCCATTGAGTCCATTGTGCAAAAAGGAGAGGATATTCAGCTCAAGATCGATCCACGGGAGAACGGCAAGCTGAACGGACAAAAGCTGCATGCTTTGTCCACTCAATTCGATGGCCGGATCAAACTGGTTGCGGGCACACAAATTATGATTCAGGTAAAATGCCGTGGATTCAAACCAGAACAATCCGTGGAACTTGTGGAACGTTTTTTGGTACAATATAAAGATGCCATCAAATCGAAAGGGGAGTTGCAAGATGTTGCAAATCAATAGCACCTATGCGCGCAGACTTATTCTAGGCTTAATTGCGGTTGTCCTTACGATGACGGTATTGAGCGGTTGTGGTAAAAAAGGCAAGGAGGGCTCAACCGATAGCAAGACGGTTGTAGCTACCTATAAAGACGGAGGAAAAGTGACACGGGGCGAGTTCAACAAGTATGTGGGCGCGACCAAATTTTTTTATCCGATGTATGCGCAATATGAAGCCGATCCTGCGTTCCAAGAGCATATGATGAACCAGCTGATCGCCTTCCGTTTGTTGGCTTCTAAGGCCGACGATGCTGCGAAGAAAGATGCAGACACGAAGACGACGGAACAGATGGACCAAATCAAGAAGTACTTCGAGCAAACGGACAAGGGTGCGTTGGACAAGCAGTTGAAGGAATATGACATCACACAGGACGACCTGAAAGAATATGTCAAGACCAGCATGATCGTGCTGACATCCGCTGAGAAGCAAGTGACCGACGATCAAGTTAAGGCCAACTATGATGAGAAAGCCAAAGCCAAAGCGCTGGATGTGGCAACCGTTAGCCATATTCTCGTCATGCTGAAGGATCAGACCGGCAAAGACCTTCGCACCAAAGAGGAAGCGTTGAAACGCGCCTTGGAAGTGAAGGACAAGCTGGACAAGGGCGGCGACTTCGCGGCATTGGCCAAAGAATATTCCGAAGATGAAGGATCCAAGGAAAACGGCGGGAAATACACCGACGCTGATCCGAATCAATGGGTAGAGAACTTCAAGAATGCGGCGTTAACGCTGCCTCTGAACAAGATCAGCGATCCGATTGAAACGGAATACGGCTACCATGTCATGAAGGTCGAATCCCGCAAGACCAAGACATTGGACGAAATGAAGGCCGACATCAAATCGGAACTGGCCGAAACGATCATTACCGATTTCATGGACAAGGACTTGCCTAAGTACGAGATCAAGATCACTGGATTGACCCAGCCAACGCCAGCTCCATCGGCAACAACGGCACCATCGACAACGCCAGCTCCTTCTGCTTCGCCAACACCAGCGAAGTAAGGATTTGGATCATCCCGCAGACCCTGCTATAATAGCAGGGTCTGTTGTTTGTCCAGAAGCCCGCGGGAATGTATAAGAAATTGGGAGCAGAAACATACTATGGGCAGACAACAAAGTCAACTCCAGTTTCCATAAAAACGAACCGTCATATCCAAACCTTCATTGGAAAGAGAGGCATCAGAGAGATATGAAAGCTACTGGAATCGTACGTCGGATTGATGATTTAGGCAGGGTGGTTATTCCGAAGGAAATTCGTCGCACATTGCGAATTCGCGAGGGAGACCCGTTAGAAATATTCGTTGACCGGGACGGAGAAGTGATTCTGAAGAAGTATTCCCCGATCGGTGAGTTAGGGGATTTCGCCAAAGAATATGCGGAGTCCTTGTTCGAGAGCACGAATCACGTCACCATCATTTCCGACCGGGATACCTTCATCACGGTTGCAGGCGGCTCCAAGAAAGATTTTCTGGAGAAGCAGATCGGTCAAAGTGTAGAAACTTGCATGGAGAACCGTCGTTCGATGCTGGAGACGAACGGTGGCCAGTTCGACATCGCCAAAGACTTTAATGAAACCTACAGCTCCTTCGTGATAGCTCCAATCGTGGCGGGAGGCGATCCGATCGGATCCGTTATCCTTCTGTCGAAGGACGAATCGGTCAAGATGGGACAGATGGAGCTGAAGATGGCAGAGACGGCGGCTGGCTTCCTGGCCAAGCAGATGGAACAATAGGAACGTAAGCGGATCAGCAGGACAACTAGTATGAACTGGATCATGACGAGTAGAAGCTTCACGGCAGAAGATCATTTCTTCGCCGGGGAGCTTTTTTGTTTGTGATCCAAGCCCGAGGTTTGCTTCACTTTAGGCAGAACGCTTATAATAGGACGGGTATGGTGGTTGGTTTACGGGCTGGGGAGGATGACCGAATGAGCAGCCGGAGCACGTCAGGATCAGATGGAAAAGCTGCCGGTCGACTATGGCAAGGTGCTGCTATACTGGGGCTTGCCGCTGTTGTTTCCAAGGTGCTGGGGACGATTCAGAAGATTCCGTTGCAGAACCTGGCTGGAGACGCGGTTTTTGGTATTTACAATGCGGTTTATCCGCTATATACATTCATGCTTGTGTTGGCTACGGCCGGCATCCCGATTGCTGTATCGAAGTTCGTGTCAGAGGAGATGGCGGCTGGACGCGAGCCGGAAGCTCGTCGTGTGCTGCGATTGGCGAACGGGCTCATGTCCGCAACCGGGATCGTCGGGTTCCTTCTGCTGTATGCTGGAGCCGATGTGATGGCAGCGTGGATCGGCAATGCTCAGACAGCCATGGCGATTCGCAGCGTGTCCTTCGCGCTCTTGTTCATGCCTATAACAGCAGGGCTCAGAGGGTACTTCCAAGGGCTGCACAATATGGTGCCCACCGCCGTGTCTCAGGTGGCGGAGCAGTTCGTGCGCGTGGGCGTGATGATCACGCTGCTCTTGGTGCTCGTCGGACGCGGCCCGTCCGATGCAGCGATTGCCGCCGGCGCGACCTTCGGGTCGACGGCAGGCTCTGTCGCCGCGCTGGCGGCGGCGCTGTTGTTCTGGCGCGCGCATAGCCGCCAGCAGGTCGTCCTGCGCCGCGGAGATGGCGCAGCGGCCCGTGAGGCGGTTCGAACGCCTCTGCTGAGGCGATTCGTGGCGTTTGCCTTGCCGGTCTGCCTCGGAGCGGTGGTGCTGCCCATGCTTACGTTGGTGGATACGTTCACGATGCCGCGGCTGTTGCGGTATGAGGGCTTCGACGAGGGGGCGGCCATGGCCGCGTTCGGCCTCTACAATCACGGGCTGCCCCTCGTGCAGCTGATCGCGATGATCATGACCTCAATGTCGGTTGCGCTCATTCCGGTCATCTCGGAAGCTAAGCACCGAGGGGACTGGGAGTCGATCCGCCGCAGCGCGGGGCTGTTCCTGCGATTCGGCTGGCTCGTCGGGCTGGCGGCTTCGGTCGGATTGGCGGTGCTGGCCAAGCCGCTTAACATCATGCTGTTCGCTGACGCCGCCGGGTCCGACGTCATGGCGATTCTCGCCTGCACCGCCGTGTTCGGCGTCGTGCAGATCGTCTCCGGCACGCTACTGCAGGGCCTCGGGGCGGAGCGCGCCCCCGCGTACTACCTGCTCGCTGCCGTCGGCGTCAAGATCGGCCTCAACCTGCTGCTCATGCCCCATTGGGGCATTCACGGCGCCGCGGTTGCGGCTGTGGTGGCCTACGCGACGGCGGCCGCGCTGAACTGCCTGCGGCTGCGCCGGTTGCTCGGCGCCCGCCTCGCCTTCGGCCGCGACGCGGCCCGGCCCGCGGCTGCTGCCGCGGTCATGGCCGCGGGCCTCGCGGCCTGGCTCGGCGCCGCCGCGCTGGCGCTGGACGCGCTGCCCGTGGCGCCGCCGGAGCGGGCGGCGCAGACGGCAGTGGCGCTCAGCGCCGTAGCCGGAGGCGGCCTGCTGTATGCGGCCGCGCTGTTCCGCGTCCGCGCGATCTCGGCCGCGGAGCTTACGGCCCTGCCCGGCCTCGGGCCGAAGCTGGTCAAGCTGTTGCGGCGGCTCCGCATCAGCGCCTAATCAGCACCTTATGAAGAGAGGAAGCAAATCTATGCGTGCATCAATCGTTGTAGTGGGCTTAGGCTCCGGAGATGAGAACCAATTGACCTTGGGGGTCTGGAAACGACTGCAAGCCGCCAAGACCGTCTATTTGCGCACGGTGCATCACCCAGTGGCCGTATGGCTGACCGAGCAAGGGATAACCTACCATACGTTTGATGCGCTTTATGAAGAGCAGGCTTCGTTCTCGGCGGTGTATGAGGCGATTGCCGTGCATTTGTTGCAGGAAGCGTCACAATCGAACGGCGAGATCGTCTATGCCGTCCCGGGCCATCCCATGGTAGCGGAGTCTACCACGCAGTTGCTGATGGCGGCTTGTCCACACGGCGGGATCGAGCTGGACATTATCGGCGGCGAGAGCTTCCTCGATCAAGCGTTCACCCGTCTCGGGTTTGATCCAATCGACGGCTTCGTACTATTGGACGCCACGAATCTGGAAGCACACAAACCACAACCGCGGCTGCACACGCTCATCGGGCAAGTGTACGATGCCTTTACCGCGTCCGAGGTCAAGCTGCACCTGATGAGCGCATACCCGGACGATTACGAAGTCGTCGTGGGGCATAGCCTGGGCGTACAAGGCGAGGAGAGCATCGTGAAGGTGCCGCTGTATGAGCTGGACCGTATAGAGGGTTACGGCAATCTGTCCCTCATCTGGGTGCCCCAGAGCGACGAGGATGAGCTTCGCAAGCGTTCGTTCGACCGGTTGCATGAGATTGTGGCCATTCTTCGCAGTCCAGAGGGATGCCCTTGGGACCGCGAGCAGACGCATGCCAGCATTCGCAAAAACTTGATCGAGGAAACGTACGAAGTGCTGGAGACGATCGATGACGACGATCCGGATGCGATGTGCGAGGAGTTGGGCGACCTGCTGCTGCAAATCTTGCTTCATGCCCAGATGGAGGAAGAGGCGGGAGCATTTGATGTGTTCGACGTTCTGGAGGAGCTGCATGACAAGCTGATCCGCCGTCATCCGCATGTGTTCGGGGAACGGGCGGCTGAGGATGCCGAGGAAGCGTTGCAACACTGGAACGCCATGAAACTCGAAGAGAAGAAGAGCCGGGGCATGGATACCGAGCAGCAGTCTGCACTGGCGGGAGTACCACGGGACTTGCCAGGCCTCATGAAGGCCTACAAGCTACAGAAGAAAGCGGCTCAAGTAGGGTTCGATTGGGAGAAGGAGGAAGACGTGTATGCCAAGATCGAGGAAGAGCTGCTTGAGCTCCGGGAAGCATCGGCTGAAGAGCGGGCTGGCGAGCTGGGTGATCTGCTGTTCGCGGTCGTGAACTTGTCCCGGTTTCTGAAGGTTGATCCAGAGGAGGCTATTGCACGAACCAATCGTAAGTTTGTTACCCGATTCTCCTTCATCGAGGAGCAATTGCAGGTGCAAGGCAAATCCGTGGAGCAATCAAACTTGGAAGAAATGGAATATTTATGGCAAAAAGCAAAAAAACTTTCGAAATCTGAGCTTTCGTAGAAGGATTTTCCTTGCCAATAAAGAATACATACTACTTGTGCAGGCAAAAAAAGCGATAGCGCTTAATTATTTTAGGAGGAATATACAAATGAACAAAACAGACTTGGTAAACAACATCGCTACAAAAAGCGGATTGTCCAAAAAGGACGTAGAATCGGTATTGAACGGATTTCTGGGTGAAGTTACAGACGCTTTGTCCACTGGCGACAAAGTTCAACTGATCGGCTTCGGCACGTTCGAAACTCGCACTCGTTCCGGTCGTACAGGCCGCAACCCGCAAACCGGTCAAGAAATCAAAATCCCTTCTTCGAAAGTACCAGCATTCAAAGCAGGGAACAAGCTTAAAGAAGCGGTAAAATAATGCGTCTCGATAAATTCCTGAAAGTATCCCGATTGATCAAGCGCCGTACCGTCGCTAAAGATGTGTCCGACCAGGGTCGAATCTGGGTTAATGGAAGGGAAGCTAAGGCGAGTACAACCGTGAAGGTGGGGGACGAGCTGTTGATTCAGTTCGGACAGAAGCGGGTCACCGTCCGAGTAGACCGCATCGTGGAAACTACCCGCAAAGACGAAGCGGCCGAGATGTACACGGTGCTTCGCGAGGAATCGAATTCCTCGACTTAATTCGGACCAACAAAGAAGAGGCCTATCCTTCGGATAGTGCCTCTTCTTTGTTGACGATTCAGAATGATTAACTCCGCTGATTGTTCATCGTCTCGGCAAACGCACGGCGTCAAAGGACGCCGTTAGGTGTTTATCCTTGGTTCTAAAAGTGTACAGCCCCCCATACGTTAGTGGTAGGGGAGGGGTACAGGCCATGAATGAACACGGAAAAGTCAAACGACAAGAAGTGAAGATGCTGAACCGCAAGCTTCTTGAGATTTCGGGTGTCCTGAATGTAGAGAGCTTCGATAGTGAGGAGTTTCTACTTGAAACGGAATGCGGTTTCCTTGCCGTAAAGGGACAGAACTTGCACATTAAGAACTTAAGCCTGGATCAAGGGTTGGTCGCAATCGAGGGACTGGTGAACGGACTGACTTACTTGGAATCAAACTCCCATGAGAAATCGAAGGGATTACTAGGTAAATTGTTCAAGTGAGCCTGGAGACGCAATTCCTTACATTATTGACGATGATCGGGATTGGAGCGGGCATGGGTGCGATCTTCGATGTGTACCGCGTGCTGTCAGACCAGTTGCGTGTCCCTCGCTGGATGATTCCGCTGTTCGACATCGTGTATTGGATCGTATCGACCCTCCTCGTATTCAGAGGACTGTACGCCAGCAATAATGGACAAGTTCGAGTGTTCATCTTCATCGGATTACTTGCAGGGGGATGGCTGTATTTTCGCCTTATCAGTTGGCTTGTGGTCCGGTCTGTCCTATTTGCTGTCCGAGTCGTGAAGCTGTTGATTCGGTTCATAATCCGCACGCTAGAGTTGACTTTTATCAAACCGATCATCCTGCTGTATCGGCTTGTTATCGTAATTTTCGGATTTTTGTTTGCGATTGCTGTTTTCCTGTATAGAATTGTGTTACAATTACTGTACCCATTCTGGGTGTTATTCCGCAAGCTGTTCGGCTGGGCTCGGCCTTTGCTGATCGTGCCTCGATGGATGAAGCCGAATTGGCTGACCGGTTCTTGGAATAAGCTAACCCAGTTTGCCAAGCGATTGTTCGGCAGACATTGATGGGAGACAGCTTGTGCGCTCGAAGTAACTTCTTACAGGAAGTTTTAGGAGGTCCCTTTACGATATGCGTCCAATCGCAGCAACCGACACCAACCTCGAACAACCACATAAAGGCTCCCGAAGACGGGTACGGTTTTTAATGTTAACCCTTTTTGGTTTTTTGGCTTGGGCGGCGGTCATTGCTTGGAATCAGCAAGGGAGACTTGATGCCAAGTCAGCTCAAGCAAGTGAACTGGATATGAAGCGAACGGAAACCGTTAAGCTGAATGCCGACTATAAGAAAGAAGTCGAACGGTTGAACGACCCCGAATATATTTTGCAAAAAATTCGCAAAGAGTATCATTACACGAAGCCAGGTGAGACTTTGTTCTATACACCCAAGTCTTAGCTTGGCTCAAGCCCTATTGGCGTGTATTGACCTGATTTTGGCGATCTTGTATAATCTGCATAGCTGCTCTTTTCAGTAAGCGCTGGGGAAATGACCATTTTGTCCGACGGATGCGCAAGATCTGCTCCCGCTGCGTAAGCTAGATCAAGAGAACTACTCTTAACAATTCTTAGGGAGGAACGTTTCATTCTATGGCAATTGAAGTGGGCACCAAGTTAGAAGGCAAGGTGACAGGAATCACGCATTTCGGTGCATTCGTCGAACTGTCGGAAGGAGTCACCGGTCTCGTTCACATTTCCGAAATCGCCGACAACTACGTCAAAGATGTGAATGATCATCTGAAGCTTGAGGACAAAGTTTTGGTGAAAGTCATTAATGTGGACAAGGACGGCAAGATCGGTCTGTCCATCAAACAAGCGGTCGACAAGCCCCCCGGGGAGCAAAGACCTCCGCGTCCAGAAAGACCTTTCAATCGGGATCGCGGTGGAGAAGATCGTGGTGGTGGTGGCGGCGGTGGCCGTTTTGATCGTGGTGGTCGCCCATCGAAACCTCCTGTTAACAAACTTACGTTCGAAGACAAGATGTCTCGTTTCCTGAAGGACAGCGAAGAGAAGATTTCGTCCCTGAAGAAGAACACAGAAGGCAAGCGGGGCGGAAGAGGAGCAAGACGCGTATAGCTATAACATGAGATCCGCATCGGGGGGCATAGGCTGCCTGATGCGGTTTTGATTTGTTAATCGAGAGTGTCGCGCTACACTTCGCGGCTGCTCTGAGGGCTATTCTGGGAATTGACAAGCGATTTGTGCGTGGTATATACTTTCGGTGGATATGGCGGCGTAGCTCAGCTGGCTAGAGCGTACGGTTCATACCCGTGAGGTCGGGGGTTCGAGCCCCTCTGCCGCTATAAGCATGGAAAAGAACCGTCATTGCAGTATTTTCTGTGAAGACGGTTTTCTTTTTTTACAAACCTCGTCCGTCTGGACGAGGTTTGTTTTTGTAAATCGACACATTCCTGCGCAGTTCTGCTGTCATGTTACGCGATTCTTCCACGAAAAACAGACAATTGCCCCCGCAACATTACGACAAACAGGTAAGCAATCGCATAGCCAGCACCGCTTGAACGGGGGCGACACAGGTCTGGTTTTTTTGTCGGAAAATTCTTCTACTCTCTCAACGTATTGTGACAAACTTTATACTAGATTGTCCTTATAATAGGGAACACACCGAAACCGATGAAGGAGTGTTCCGATATGCAGAAGTGGAATTTGTTCAACCAGGCTTCGAACCCTTGGGCAGGAGCTGTACAACGGATGAAGAGCGGAAGCAAGCAGGTCATAGCGGAGAATCGTCTGGTTCAGTCTTTGGTTGCTAAGCGATGGGCCGCCCTGCTGGTCGTGATGGCCTTCTTACTGGGAAAAGCTATGATTCTGGAACAGCTGGCCCCGTTCGCTATTGCATATTTCGCCGTCATCTACTACACGCGGAAAGATCTGATTCGTTGGATCGCGCTAGCTCTTGTGGCAGGCAGCTTATTCTCAGTCGAGTTGCGAACCGGCTACGTAGTGACGGAGATGATTGTGTTCATCCTAATCCAGAAAGGACTGGAGAAATACGAGCACTCCGAAGTCTCCTACGCGCCATTCCTGGTGTTCATCTCGGCTTTCTCCGTTCAACTGTTCGGCTATATGGTCGATACGGAGCTGACCTGGTACACGCTAATGCTTACGACGGTAGAAGCGGCGCTTAGCTTCGTCCTTACGCTTATCTTCCTTCAAGCGATTCCGGTCTTCACCTTAACCCGCAAAAATTATAGTCTGAAAAATGAAGAAATCATCTGTCTCATCATATTACTCGCCTCGGTCATGACCGGTATGGTTGGGTGGGTGATCCAGAACATCTCGCTGGAGCACGTCATGTCCCGCTACCTAATCCTGCTGTTCGCATTCGTCGGCGGAGCGCCGCTCGGAGCTTCCGTAGGTGTGATTACAGGCTTGATTCTAAGCTTGGCTAACGTGAATGCGGTGTATCAAATGAGCTTGCTCGCTTTTGCCGGACTGTTGGCGGGGCTGCTGAAGGATGCGAATCGCATGGGGGTGGCATTAGGGATGCTGCTCGGCTCCTCCATCTTATCTGTATACATTGGCAATCAGACGGAAGTACTTCACTCCACATGGGAGTCCGTGGCTGCGGTGCTATTGTTCCTGCTGACTCCACGATCCGTACTCCGCATGCTGGCGAAATACGTGCCTGGCACTCAGGAGAACTTGAAGTCCCAGCATGAATACGCGAAGCGGGTGCGCGATATTACCGCCAGTCGGGTAGAACAGTTCTCAGAAGTATTCCGTAAGCTGTCCAGCAGCTTCAAACAAATAACCCAAGTGGATGAAAAGGAGCAAAAAGATGAGGAAATTGGACACTTCATGAATGCGGTTTCACACCAAGCTTGTTCGAATTGCTGGAAACGCAAGCAGTGCTGGGACAATCAATTTTATGACACATATGCCTATATGACGGAGATGATGAGCTCGATCGAGGCGAAGCCTACATTAAGTAAGAAGCAGATTCCTGCAGAATGGAAGAAGGTGTGCGTTAGAACGGATCAAGTGTTGGAGGTAATGAAGCATCAATATGAACGGTACAATACGGACCGGCATTGGAAGAAGCAGATTCAGGAGAGTCGTCTGCTCGTGGCGGAGCAATTGACGGGAGTCTCCCAAGTTATGGAGGACCTGGCTAAGGAAATTAAGCGCGAGGGACATGAATTGTTCTTGCAGGAGGAGCAAATCCGGGGGGCCCTGGAGGATCTGGGCTTGTCGATTCACAGTATTGATATTATTAGCCTGGAAGAAGGCAATGTGGATATCGAGATTGTCCACCGATACACGAAAGGATTCGATGAGTGCAGGAAAATTATTGCACCGCTGCTCTCCGATATATTGGGTGAACAAGTGGCGGTCCGCCATGAGGAGGTATCAGAACGTGGAGAAGGGTATTCGACCGTACAGTTCGGATCGGCGAAGGAGTTCGAGGTAGAGACGGGGATCGCAGGTGCGGCGAAGAATGGGGATCTGCTCTCTGGAGACAGCTTCAGCACAGTGGAGCTCGGCAATGGGAAGTTCGCCGTAGCGATTAGTGATGGCATGGGGAATGGAGAACGGGCGCGCGCGGAGAGTAGTACGGCGCTTGATATTTTGCAGCAGCTGTTGCAGTCGGGGATGGATGAGAGGCTGGCGATCAAGTCGGTCAATTCCGTACTGATGCTTCGTTCCTCGGATGAGATGTATGCCACAGTCGATGTAGCGTTAATCGATCTGTATAGCGCCAACACTACATTTATGAAGATCGGGTCGACCCCTAGCTTCATCAAGCGGGGAACGGAAGTCATCCCGATTAGCGCGAATAACTTGCCCATTGGGATTCTGAAGGACATCGATGTAGACTTAATCAGTATGCAGCTCCGGCCGGGCGACGTCCTGATTATGATGACAGACGGTATCTTCGATGCCCCTGGTCACGCCGTGAATAAAGAAATGTGGATGCGCCGAGTTATTCAAGAGATAGAGGCGGACGATCCACAGGAGATGGCCGATCGCTTGCTGGAGCGTGTAATTCGGCAGTATCGAGGCGATCTGATCGACGACATGACAGTTGTAGTGGCGCGTATCGACAAGTTCAGGCCGGAGTGGGCGACGTTCCGTCTTCCGGGACTGACCCGTATTGAGCGACCAAGAACCGTCAGCTAACATGATCCAACACCCTTCCAAGAATTTCGGCGGATTCGAGGTGAACTCCGCTTGATCCATAGTCCGTTCATATAGAAGGGCCGTCCCATTCGACGGTCCTTCATTTTGGTTGTGGAGGATTACTCCCTTCTCGGGATACCCCAAGTCCTTGGTGCCGATAACATCCGCGATGGAGTGGGGAATATACCTTCAGTGCGAGTTTTGGCTTGGATTCCTAACCATAAAATATAATCAAAAGGAAAACAAACAAGATGTCTGAGCTGACTGAAGGTGTATCCCCACGGTTGAGCGAAAGATGTTATCGGCACCACAGACTTTATGCGGTATCCCTTTCTCTCTTTTTGGACACAATATTACTAGAGTCAAGAGAGAGAGGTGCAGCACTTATGATGAAGCAAATTATTGTAATAACAGACGGTTGTTCCAATGTAGGATCAAGTCCCGTTGCTGCGGCAGCCCATGCACAGTTGGAAGGGATCGTCGTGAATGTGATCGGCGTCGTCGATACGGGTGAACAAGGTGAGCGTGGGATGGATGAGATTGCTGAGATTGCCCGGGCAGGAGGCGGAATGAGCCGGCTCGTCACCCCGGCCGGATTATCACAGACGGTGCAGATGATGACGCGTCAAACCGTTGTGCAGACGATGCATCAAGTCGTAGGTCGTGAATTGCGGCAAATTCTTGGACATGGCGAGTTGGACAAGCTTCCTCCTGATAAGCGTGGGGAAGTCGTGCAGGTCATTGAGGAGTGGAGCGAGAATGCCTCCCTTCGAGTAGCGCTGCTGATTGATACGAGCGCCAGCATGAAACATAAGTTGCGGGTGGTCGAAGAGGCTTGCCGGGATTTGCTGCTCAGTCTTCAGGCGCGGAATGGGTTAAGCGAGATGGCAGTGTTTCATTTTCCCGGCCATACCGATGCCGATTTGTTAGCGGATTGGAGCCGTGACCTTGCAAAAGTGAATCAAATGTTCTATAAATTAAACATAAAGGGAACTACCCCTACCGGACCGGCTATTCGCAAAGTCATTCAGCATTTCTCCGCCTCAGTGACAGAACGAGCGGAGAACAGCGAGCAGTCTCATTTCCCGCGATCGCGGTCCGATCAGAAGGACGGGATCTGGAGTGACTACGTCGTCTAAGCTTGTCTTGACTGAGGGCACATGGGTTAACGGCAAATGGAACAAGAACAAGTATGAGGTTGTCCGGCTGCTTGGAGAGGGCGCGAACGGTCAAGTGTATTTGGTGCTCGCAGGCAAGATTTCCTATGCCATGAAGATCGGCTTCGACTCTATAGATTTGCAGATGGAAATCAATGTACTGCGTTCGCTGGCCAAAAGTTTATATAACGGGGAATCTTATTTGCTGGATGCCGACAATGTATCCATATCGGATCGAGACTATCCGTTCTATGTGATGAAATACGTCAAGGGAATTCATCCGCAACTATTTCTTCAGAAGCGCGGGATGGATTGGTTTGGGGTGATCGGGCTTGATCTGCTCCAGAAGTTGGGGAACCTGCATCGCCGCGGATACATATTCGGGGATTTGAAGATGGACAACATCCTGGTTTCGGATTCGGGCAAGCTTGATCTGGTTGATTATGGAGGCGTTACGGCGAAAGGTCGTTCTATCAAGCAGTTTACGGAAGTGTACGACCGAGGCTTCTGGAAGGCAGGCTTGCGGACAGCAGACGAAGCTTACGATTTGTTTTCCTTTGCCGTGATCTGTCTGCATCTTGCCGATTCCCGCAATCGGTTCGCTGATTTCATCAAATCTCTGCCGCAGAATCGCAATCTGGATGATCTGATTGCGCTAACTCGTGAATACGAGCCCTGCAATCGGTTCAAGCCCGTCTTGGTCAAGGCGCTGACCGGCCAGTACAAGTCCTCCCATGAGGCTCAACAAGAATGGCGGGTACTTATGTTGAGGCGCTCACTTCGCACACCGGGTGGGAAGCGGAGCTTCTGGATTCAGGCAGCATTTGCGATATCGCTCCTATTATTCGCATCGAGCTTATACATCTATTTGCAATAAGGGATCATGATCTTACTCACACACGTGCCGGAGGGCCGACGCTATGCAACGTTCGGACACCGAATTCATTCGAACCATCGAGCGGTTTATCCGCGAGCATCACTTATTGAAGCAAGGCGATACGATTGTTGCAGCCGTATCCGGGGGGCCGGATTCTACGGCTCTTCTGCATATTCTCCACCGATTGTCGGAAGAGTGGGGGTGGACAGTCGCGGCAGCCCATCTGAATCATCAGTTTCGCGGGGCGGAATCGGAGCGGGAGGCTGATATGGTGCAAGCATTCGCAGCTAGTCTTGGACTTGCTTGCGTGATCGGTTCCGTTGATGTACCGGACATCATCCGAACGACCGGTATGAATGCGCAGACAGCGGCAAGAGAACAGCGATACGCATTCTTGACCTCAGCGGCAGCTCAGATGAATGCCAATCGACTGGCGATGGCCCATCATGCTGACGATCAATCGGAAACGATGCTGATGCGCATTTTGCGGGGGACAGGTCCTTCCGGATTAACAGGAATTCCTATGCGCCGGCAGTTGGAACATTTGGAACTTGTGCGCCCCTTGCTTCGTATATACAAGACAGAGCTGATACGGTACTGCCAGGATGGTAAGCTTCCTTATGCAGAGGACAGCAGCAACCGCTCACGCAAGTACACCCGCAACCGCCTTCGATTGGATGTGCTGCCGGCTTTATTGCCCTATAACCCACAGCTTCCCGAATCGTTGAATCGGCTAGCGGAAATGATGCAGGAGGAAGATGACTATATAGAAAAGGAAGCACGGCAGGCATGGCGGTCTCTGGTCACCGAGCAAGCAAACGGCTACACCTTCTCCAGAACGGCTTTTCTGGCCTTGCATATCGCTTTACAAAGGCGATTGATTCAACTAATATTGAGCTATGTGTGTGCCGGAGCGGATGCTTCGGATTATAACCGGATCGAACGAATTCGGGAAACCTTAGGTCATGACCGATCGCCTTCTTTAATGATTCATCTTCAAGGAGAAGCGGTTCTGCTTCGGGAGTATGACGTGATTACTGTTGTACGGGATGCACAGCCGGATCGGCTGCTGCAGACAGACACAGACTTGACAGGTACGATAGAGCGCTCAGATCCGTGGAGCGGCGCGGTGATGTGGGGAGGCGCGCTGTATAGCTCGCTACAATCTGTTGAGCGCGTGGTCCCATCCAGACCTACGGCAACACCTGACCAATGTGCAGACAACTCTGAACCTCGGAAGTGTCCCTCCCATCAGGAGGCTTTTTTTGACTTCGATCAAGTGATCTTTCCCTTGACGGTTCGCTGTCGCCGGGATGGAGATCGAATGGAACCGCTCGGTTTAAATGGAACGAAAAAAGTAAAAGATATGTTCATTGATCGAAAAGTGCCATTGCGTATGAGGGATAAGATCCCGGTGGTGGAGGATGCAGCAGGACATATCCTGTGGATTCCTGGTGTGGGCCGATCTCGATATGCGCTTCAAGGGCCGAACACCAAGCAAGTCTTGATCCTGCGTTTTAATCCGTTGGATGAGATGGAGTAGAATGAGCGCAATTATGTTCTCATAGTATAGGGTAAGCACTCATGTCCTTCTTTTATGAAGCAAGGATATGGGTTTAGAATAGGAGGGTCCTGCAGTTGCAGAACGACATACAAGAAATAATGTTCAGCGAGGAAGAAATACAGCGCAAGGTAGCCGAACTGGGCGAGTCGCTTAGTAAGGACTATGAGGGGCGCAACCCTCTGGTAATATGCGTGCTGAAGGGTGCTTTCATCTTTATGGCCGATTTGGTGAAACGGATGAATATCCCCCTGGAGTTGGATTTCATGGCGGTGTCCAGCTACGGACAGTCGACCAAATCATCCGGCGTAGTCAAGATTATTAAAGACCTCGATGTTCCTGTTGAGGGGCGCAACGTGCTGATCGTTGAAGATATTATAGACAGCGGGTTGACACTTAGTTATTTGATCGATGTGCTGGAGCGGCGCAATGCGCGTTCGATTGCAGTCGTTACCCTGTTCGATAAGCCGGCGCGCCGGACGGTTGAACTGGATCCCGATTACAAGGGATTCACGATTCCCGATGCATTCGTGGTCGGGTATGGACTCGATTATGCCGAGAAATACCGGAATTTACCATATATCGGCATATTGAAACCGGAAGTCTATGCAACCTAATGCGGGTGGAAAGCAATGGATACGCTTGTATTGTGATGCATACTCCGGCTGTGGTAAAATAAGTTACGTGTGTCATTGAGAGGAGGTAGGGGATGAATCGGATCATCCGCAACACCGGATTTTATTTACTCATTTTCCTCGTTACCGTAGGAATCGTTCACTTCATCAGCAATCAGAACGATACTAAGCAAACGATCGACTACACCCAGTTCCGTCAGGAGCTGAAGAACAATAATGTCGATGAAGTGACAGTTAAGTTTGATGGTTACACCTATCTGATACGGGGGAAATTGATAAAATCCACTACAGATACAGATAAGCTGCTCTTTGAAACCCACGCTCCTTTCGGTGAACGGGTCATTGAATTATTAGAGCAAAGCAAAGTGAACAAAGAAGTCCATGAAAAAATGGATGGCGATAACGTCTGGATTACGTTCCTGACTTCCATCATTCCGTTTGTCATTATCTTCATCCTGTTTTTCTTCTTATTAAACCAGGCTCAGGGCGGCGGCGGAAAAGTGATGAATTTCGGCAAGAGCCGAGCCCGCTTATACAATGAAGAGAAGAAGAGGGTCACGTTTGACGATGTGGCTGGCGCAGACGAAGAGAAGCAAGAGTTAGTTGAAGTCGTCGAGTTCCTGAAGGATCCACGAAGATTCGCCGCTCTGGGCGCACGGATACCGAAAGGTGTCTTGTTAGTAGGGCCTCCAGGTACAGGTAAGACGTTGTTGGCTCGCGCGGTTGCAGGAGAAGCGGGTGTACCGTTCTTCAGCATAAGCGGTTCCGACTTCGTGGAAATGTTCGTCGGTGTCGGGGCATCCCGTGTCCGCGACCTGTTCGAGAATGCCAAGAAGAATGCACCATGTATTATATTCATCGATGAGATCGATGCCGTCGGTCGCCAACGTGGCGCCGGGTTGGGCGGCGGTCACGATGAACGCGAGCAGACGTTGAACCAATTGCTCGTGGAGATGGATGGGTTCGGCGCGAACGAAGGGATTATTATCGTTGCTGCAACGAACCGTCCTGACATCTTGGATCCTGCGTTGCTCCGTCCAGGCCGGTTCGACCGTCAAATTACGGTTGACCGTCCAGATGTGAAAGGCCGTGAAGCGGTACTGAAAGTACATGCCCGCAACAAGCCGCTCGCCAAGGATGTTAAGCTTGATGTGCTGTCCAGATACACTACCGGGTTCACGGGTGCTGATCTGGAGAACTTGCTCAATGAAGCGGCGCTTATTGCCGCTCGCCGGAGCCGCAAAGATATATCGATGGACGAAATCGAAGAAGCGTTCGACCGTGTAATCGTAGGGACACAGAAGAAGAGCCGTGTCATCAGCGATCGCGAGAAACGTACGATTGCTTACCACGAAGCGGGTCATGCGATTATTGGGTATTACGAGAAGCATGCTGACGTCGTGCACAAGGTTACTATCGTTCCGCGCGGCCGCGCTGGAGGTTATGTTCTCAGCATACCGAAGGACGGTGAAGACCGATTGATGGCTACGAAGTCCGAGTTGTTAGATCGGATTACGGGTCTCCTCGGCGGACGGGTATCCGAAGAAATGTACATCGGCGAGATCGCAACAGGGGCTTATGACGATTTCCGTAAAGCAACTGGCATTGCTCGCAGCATGATTATGGAATACGGGATGAGCGATAAGCTCGGACCGATGCAGTTCGGCCAGACGCAAGGCCAAGTGTTCCTGGGTCGTGACATAGGACATGAACAGAACTACAGTGATACGATTGCTTACGAGATCGACAAGGAAATGCAAGCGATCATTGGCAGATGTTACAGCCGAGCACAAGATATATTAAGACAATACGCCGATCAAGTTCATCTCGTAGCCAACGCTTTGCTGGAGAAGGAAACACTCGACAAAGAGCAGATCGCTCAATTGCTTGAGAACGGCAAGGTGACGGACAAAGCGACCGATGAATGGTCCAGCTTTGACGAGCAACTGAAGGTGAATATCAATACCCAGGACGGAACGGGCGATGCTAACAAGCTTGATTTCGACCGGGATAAGAAAGACAACAAGGACGAATAACACGAATTAGACGAAATCCGGCAATCCTTCGTGGAGATGCCGGATTTTTGTTGTTTGATACAGCCAGATGTACGGAATTGCGGGTTTTTAGTCATTGACAAGTCGGTGACTGGTTGTGTAAATTAGTTGTAAAATGTAACCTTTCTAAAGAGCTGGTACTTTACCGGTTCGCCGTTCATACTAAGCGGTATAGGGCATCATGCAGCTGGTAACGTTTTTAGAATAGAGGAATGCGTGAACTTTTTCACGTACTCGACGAGGGGAAGGGGCCTGACGATGGAAGCACTGGCGTTAGAGCGGAAAGCGGAGCAGAACCGTGAGCTCAAGCAGCGCATTGCAGAATTGAAGAAGGAACGGAACGCGATTATTCTTGCTCACTATTACCAGAGAGACGAAGTGCAAGAGGTAGCGGATTTCCGCGGGGATTCGTTCTTGCTTGCCCAGAAGGCTGCTCAGACCGATGCAGAAGTGATTGTGTTCTGTGGTGTGCACTTCATGGGGGAGAGCGCGAAGATTCTAGCTCCTAACAAGACCGTAATCATTCCAGATGAACGGGCCGGTTGCCCGATGGCGGACATGGTCAATGTAGAAGGGCTCAAGGCCCTGAAGCGCCAGCACCCGAACGCTGCGGTCGTCACATACATTAACTCCTCTGCTGAGATTAAGGCCGAGACTGACATTTGCTGTACTTCGGCTAATGCGGTGAAGGTGATCCAGTCCGTCGATGCGGAGGAAATTATTTGGGTACCAGATAAGAACCTGGGCGATTATGTCTCCAAATACACCGACAAGAAAATGATCATCTGGGAAGGCTACTGCAACACGCATGACATGCTGACCGTCAAGGACGTCATCGAGATGAAGGCTCAGCATCCCGGTGCGCAGTTCGTTGTTCATCCTGAATGTCGGCCAGAAGTTGTAGCGCTTGGTGATTTTGTCGGGAGCACAACCGCGATTATCAAATATTGCAAAGAGTCCGACTGCCAACAATTTATTGTAGGTACAGAGGATGGAACGGGGTATCAACTGCGATTGGACAGTCCGAATAAGACGTTCCACTTCGCCACCAAGTTCCTCGTATGCCCGAATATGAAGGTGAACAACCTGAAGAAGATCGTCCGCTGTATGGAGACGATGCAGCCACAAATCTATGTACCGCCCCATGTGGCCGAACAAGCACGGTTATCCTTAGAGCGCATGTTACAAGTTAAGTAGCATGCGCTACTCTCTTGCCCATCGAAGGTGAATGGTATGATACCACGGTATTTGGTTGATTTTGAACTGGACAAGCTGCCACATGTGCAGACCGACGTGATCGTCATCGGAGCAGGCATAGCGGGCTTATTCACCGCTATTCGTGCTAGCGAGACGGACCAGGTTATTATGATCACGAAGAAGTCGTTGCTCGACAGCAACACCCGATATGCACAAGGCGGTATAGCAGCAGTCATCTCGGACGAGGACTCACCGGAGTATCATCGACAGGACACGTTGATCGCAGGTGCAGGCCTTTGCGATAATGAGGCCGTAGATGTTCTCGTACACGAGGGCCCGGAGGGTGTCAAGGATTTGATCCGCATGGGCACTCAATTCGATCTGGAGAATGGAGAATTCGCCTTAACGAAGGAAGGCGCGCACAGCCAGCGCCGCATACTACATGCCCAAGGGGACGCCACCGGCGCCGAGATCGTTCGGGCTTTGTCCGAGAAGACGAAGCAGAGTGAGAAGATTCAAGTCTGGGACGATCACTATGTGATCGACCTCATTACATATAACAATGAGTGCAAGGGTGTGCTCGTGCAGAAGCCGGATGGTCATCGCGTATTTGTGCAGGCTAAGGCTATCATTCTATGTTCAGGTGGAACCGGGCAATTGTATAGGTACACGACGAATCCGGAAATCGCAACAGGCGACGGGATTGCGATGGCTTACCGGGCGGGTGCGATCATTCGTGACATGGAGTTCATCCAGTTCCATCCTACATCGCTATGTTATCCAGGTGCGCCTCGCTTCTTGATTTCGGAAGCGTTGCGAGGCGAAGGGGCGGTATTGCGCAATATCAGAGGCGAACGGTTTATGGAGAATGTGCATCCGATGCTGGAGTTGGCACCACGGGATATCGTTGCACGGGCTATCGTTCAAGAAATGGAGAATACGAAGTCCACTTTCGTATATATTGATATTACGCATGAATCGGTCGAGAGGGTCAAACACAGGTTTCCTAACATCTATGAGTTCTGTTTGACGTACGGACTTGATCTGACCTCGGATTGGATCCCAGTTGCTCCAGCGGCTCATTATATGATGGGTGGGATTCGAACCGATCTGAACGGGCAAACTTCCATTAAGCGGCTGTATGCTTGCGGGGAAGTATCTTCAACGGGTGTACATGGAGCTAACCGTCTGGCGAGCAATTCCTTGTCGGAAGCGATCGTGTTCGGTCGGCGTATTATCGAACATATTCGAGGGTTAGGTGAACAAGATACGACGATTGATTTCACGGAACACAGCCACCGATCGGAAGGGCCGATGCAGGCCATTGTGGAGAAGCGGTTGAAGTTGCAGAAGATTATGCTCCGCTACACAGGGTTGGTTCGCAATGCGAAGGGGCTTGAGAAAGGGTTGGAAGAGCTCAAGCGGCAATTGTCTGTCTTCGAGTCGTGCCTCACGAAGCGGGAAGAGATTGAATTCGCCAACTTGCTTACATGCGCCCTGTTGACCACGCAATCAGCATTGAATCGGGAGGAAAGCCGGGGTGGGCATTCCCGAGAGGATTTCCCCGAGAAAGACGACCTGATCTGGAGAAAACATATCTTGATGCAGCGAGATAAAGGATTTACGGAGGAACGTATACATGACTAAAGAAATCATGCTCAATATGGAACTTTTATCGAGAAATATACGTCTATGGTTAGAAGAAGACATCGGGACCGGTGATATTACAGCTACGACCATACCTTTAGACCGCCGGTCTAAAGGTATTATTCATGTGAAGGAATCCGGCATCGTTGCAGGTCTTCCTATAGCAGCCAAAGTGTTCGAGATCGTTGACCCGGAATTGGTGTTCACTCCGTTAGCGGAAGAAGGTTCGTTCGTTCCGAAAGGGACCGTACTGGCAGAAGTCAGCGGACTGACCCGCAGTATTCTGCTTGGCGAGCGTATCGCACTGAATTTGCTGCAACGCCTCTCCGGCATCGCGACACGAACGAACCAATTCGTGCAGGCGCTAAGCGATCTGCCGGTCCGTTTGGTCGATACGCGCAAGACGACGCCAGGGCACCGTATGTTAGAGAAATACGCCGTAAGGATTGGCGGAGGCCACAACCATCGCTTCGGTCTGTACGACGCCGTCATGATCAAGGACAATCATATTAAAGGTGCAGGTGGTATTGAACAAGCTGTACGCGCAGCGCGAGCTAACATTCCGCACACCATGAAGATCGAAGTGGAAGTGGAATCATTCGAGCAATTGGAGCAGGCTCTTGCATCAGGTGCTGACATCATCATGCTGGATAACATGGACAATGCCCGGATGACGGAGGCGGTGAAGCGGATTCGAGGAGCGGCTCCCCACGTTATCATTGAGGCGTCTGGCTCGGTCACGCTAGAGACGGTGCAAGGGATTGCGCGCACTGGAGTGGACGTCATTTCCGTCGGTCGCCTCACCTATTCGGTTCAAGCGCTGGACATTAGCTTGGATCTGGATGCCAAGAAGGAGAGCGGCGCATGATTTTGGTCGTCGATGTAGGGAATACCAATATTGTACTCGGTCTATATGAAGGGAAGCAGTTGCTCCACCATTGGCGACTTAGCACGGATCGGTCTGCAACGGTCGATGAATACGGCTTGAAGATCTACAATCTGTTCCAGTATGCCGGTATTACGGCGAAACAGATTGAAGGCGTGATGATCTCCTCGGTCGTTCCTCCGATGATCCACATTCTGGAGAAGATGTGCACACAGTATTTGCACCGCAAGGCGATGTTTGTTGGCCCGGGTATCAAGACCGGCTTGAACATTCGCTATGAGAATCCGCGCGAGGTTGGAGCGGATCGTATCGTGAACGCAGTAGCCGCTATCGAGCTGTATGGCCCTCCGCTCATCGTCGTTGATTTCGGAACGGCTACTACATTCTGCTTCATTGATGATAAAGCACAATATATAGGCGGAGCGATTGCGCCTGGCATCCATATTTCCACAGAGGCACTATACCAGAGAGCTGCGAAGCTGCCGCGAATCGAGCTGGTGAAACCCAAGAGTACGGTAGGTCGTACTACTGTTACGTCCATGCAGGCTGGCATCATATTCGGCTTCGCCGGGCAAGTGGACGGCATTGTACAGCGGATGGAAGAAGAATTCGAGACGAAAGCAACAGTAGTTGCGACGGGAGGATTGGCCGAGCTGATCTCCGGTGAGTCCCGTACGATACAGATCGTGAATCCGTTGTTGACCTTGCAAGGGCTACAGCTGATTTACGAACGAAACAGCTAGAGTGGAGGACGAATATGCAGCAAGATTATTTAATACGCGCCACAGCGCTGGATGGCAAGATTAGAGCGTTCGCTGCGAATACAACGGGAATTGTGGAGGAACTTCGCTCCAGGCACCATACAAGTCCGGTAGCTACAGCAGCACTGGGCCGAACGCTGACGGCAGGGGCCATGATGGGGGCGATGCTGAAGGGTGAAGAGAAGCTCACGGTTCAAGTCAAGGGCGACGGCCCTATTGGGCAAGTGGTGGTCGATGCGAATGCACATGGAGATCTTCGCGGGTATGTCGATGATCCCGAAGTGGACCTTCCGCTCAACGCGGTAGGCAAGCTGGATGTCGCCGGGGCGGTCGGTACGGAAGGGTTTATTTATATTATCAAAGATTTGGGATTGAAGGAGCCCTATCGCGGCAGCACGCCTATCGTATCGGGTGAACTTGGAGAAGACTTCACTTATTATTTTGCCAAGTCCGAACAGACCCCTTCCGCAGTAGCATTGGGCGTCCTTGTAGACACAGATCGGACTGTTAAAGCAGCTGGAGGGTTCATCCTTCAAGTAATGCCAGGAATGACCGATGAAGAGGTAGAGGAGCTAGATAAACGACTCGCGAAGCTCCCGCCTATATCGTCCATGCTGGATGAGGGCAAGTCGTTGGAGCATATATTGGGTGAACTGGTGGAAGGTGTAGAAATTAGGGAACGGATGGACCTCCGATTCAAGTGCAAATGTTCCCAGCAACGTGTTGAACAGACACTGATCAGCTTAGGCCGTCAAGAGCTCGAGGGAATGATTGAAGAGCAGGGGCAAGCTGAGATTGTATGCCATTTCTGTAATGAGACCTATACGTTCGACGATAAAGAGCTACAGGCTTTAGTTGACCGGACATTTTAGAGTACCGGGATAAGGATAGAGGAGAAAACAAGATGAGGAGTGTTAGGCTGCTTTGGGGCGCAATTGGACTGCTGCTAGTCTGTGTATTGGCCTTGACGATCTTGCTGACCGACGCGAAACGCGCGACAACAGGATCACCGCATCCGTCGGTACCTCCCGACAAGGAGGCAACCGACCAGAAGGTTGTTGCGATTGTAGGCGGGAAGACGATCCGGTACGGTGAGCTAATGACCCGGCTGGCGGACAAACATGGTGCGGAATTGTTAAATCAGCTGATGGACAGAGAGGCGATTCGCCAGGAGGCGGAAGAGGTACAAGTTACAGTGAGCCGGGGGGAAATCGAGAACGAATTGTCGCGGATGCAGCAAGGGTACGAGAGCGAGAATGACTTTTACAAATCGATGAAGGACCAGCTAGGGCTTTCGAAATCGGAGCTCAGCGAAGACGTGTACTACAAGCTATTGCTGGAACGGCTTGCAACGCGGAAGGTTACCGTAACCGATGCGGAAGTTCAGACGTATATCAAGGAGCATCCGGAGGAATTCAAGAGCTTCGTCCAATACCATCTGCTCAAGGCCGAGTTGAAGACGAAGGAAGAAGCGAACCAGTTTATTGTTGATTTGAACAAAGGATTTGACTTYGGTGTATTGGCGAAGGAACGTTCTCTTGATACAGGGACGGCCAAATCGGGAGGAGATCTTGGATTCGTGGAAGAGACCGACCCCTTCATCGCTCCCTTCCTTATCCAAGCGGCGCGAACGATGAAGCCGAATGAAGTTAGTAAGCCGATCCCGGTCAAGAACGGCTATGCCGTCATTCAATTACTGTCTAAGAAAGAAACGAACAAGACGATCGATGCTGAGACGAAGGAGAATGTTCGTCACAATCTGGCGCTGCAAAAAGCAACCCCGTTGAACGAGCTGGTCCGTACTATTCGTGAGCGTCACAAATCGTCGGTGCTCGATCCTCGATTCCAATAATTTGGGGATTGTTACTCAAAATGTAGTTGACAATCCCTAGGGCCATTGATAAGATGAAAGTAATAAAACCGACGGTTTTACTCGGAATAATATTAGAACCTTGGGAGGGTTTACGATGGCTAGATTGGTACAAAGCATCACTGAATTAATTGGAGATACACCACTTGTTAGATTGAACCGGGTCGTACCTGAAGACAGCGCTGAAGTCTACGTGAAGTTGGAATATCAGAATCCAGGTGCCAGTGTGAAGGATCGGATTGCCATCAGCATGATCGAGACCGCCGAGAAGGAAGGCAAGCTTAAACCAGGCGACACCATTATCGAACCTACCAGCGGTAACACGGGTATTGGCCTGGCTATGGTTGCAGCAGCCAAAGGGTACAAAGCCATTCTGGTTATGCCAGAGACGATGAGTATGGAACGTCGCAATCTACTACGTGCTTATGGTGCTCAACTCATCTTGACACCAGGTCCGGAAGGCATGAAGGGCGCGATTAAGCGTGCGGAAGATTTGGCCGCTGAGAATGAATCCTACTTCATCCCGCAGCAATTCAAGAACCAAGCAAATGTAAAGGTTCATACCGAGACGACAGGACCCGAGATCGTTGAAGCGATTAAAGGCCACGATGGGAAGCTGGATGCATTCATCGCCGGGATCGGAACAGGTGGTACGATTACGGGCGCGGGTTCCGTGCTTCGCGAGAGCTTCCCAGACATTAAGATCTATGCAATTGAACCGTCGGCTTCGCCAGTTCTGTCTGGTGGTAAGCCAGGTCCACATAAGATTCAAGGGATCGGGGCCGGCTTCGTGCCTGATATTCTGAATACGAGTATCTACGATGAGATTATCGCGGTTGACAACGAAGACGCATTCGAAACTTCGCGCCGTGTTGCGAAGGAAGAAGGTATCCTGGGCGGAATTTCTTCCGGAGCTGCGATCTATGCGGCACTTAAAGTTGCCAAGCAGTTGGGCAAGGGCAAGCGTGTAGTTGCAATTATCCCGAGCAATGGCGAGCGCTACTTAAGCACGCCGCTATATCAATTCGACGAATAACCTGAATTTGGGTTATACTTAATAACAGCAGGAACAGCGCCCCTCGCGCATTGAGGGGCGTGTTTCGTTTGGTACAGCCGTCAGGAGGATGCTTCGTGATCATAACCACACTGGAACAGTGGCAGCAATGGGCTTCGGAATATCGCCACCTGCCCTTCATTCGTCGAATACCGCTCGAAGCCGATCGGATGGCTACATGGGAACAAGCGTGGAAGCATGCTGATCCTTGTTCCTTCGTCTTGGAAAGTGGGAAGGGTGGGCGGTATACGATGCTAGGGTTGCGCACGCCCTCCACCATTCAAGGGAAGGGGAGTCGCGGTTGGGTAACCGATTTCCGTTCGGATGACCACGGGGGCAAGGTGACCGAGGTGGAAGGTTCGCCTCTTGAGGCGGTTCGCGCATGGTTGGCTCCTTATCGATCCCCGCGTGTTCCGGACGCACCTAAGTTTGTTGGCGGGTGTGTGGGCTTCTGGGGCTATGATGTGGCTAGATTTATCGAGAAGTTACCCATCACTGCCCATGACAATGGGAAGCTGCCGGATTATTACTGGATGCGTACGGACGAGCTTTGGGTGGTCGACCATGAAGAACAGATCCTTTATTGCGCTGTCCATGTTGGGACACCGGCGGCAAGCGATGAAGATAGCTCGTCGACATACGTCACGCAGCTGAAGTTATTATATGATCAGGCCGCGGTTCACACGAACCGGATGGTGGAGCTGTGGAATGAGCTTGGGGTTGCAGCAGCACACGATGTGACCCAGAGCAAACGTAGCACGCGAATGGCTGAAGCGACTGCCGATTCGAGCTTGCTGCAGGTCGATGTCGATGCGATGACCGGGAACCGCAGAGTGTTCAGCAAAGAGGCATATACTGAAGCTGTTCAGCAAGTCCAACGGTTCATCAGTCAAGGGGATGTATTCCAGGTTAACCTGTCTGTCCGTCAGGAGCGGAATCTGCGATCCACCCCGGAAGACTTGTACGAATGGCTTCGCTTAGTGAATCCTTCCCCCTACATGGGGTTGCTGCGCTTTCCGGAGCTGGCGCTCGTCTCAGGCTCGCCGGAGCTGCTTGTCCGTCTTGTAGATGGGGTGTTGGAGACGCGCCCGATTGCAGGCACCCGTCCGAGAGGCGGCAGTCCGCAGGAGGATATGCGCCTGGCGGATGAACTGATCAGTAATGAGAAGGAGCGGGCGGAGCATATTATGCTTGTCGATCTGCTGCGCAATGACCTCGGCCGTATTGCCAAGTACGGCACGGTGAAAGTAGATGAATTCATGGCCATTGAGTATTACTCACATGTCATGCATATCGTCTCGAACGTGCGCGGCCAATTGGCAGATGGCAAGCATACATTTGATTGTATCGCGGCCATCTTCCCGGGTGGAACAATCACCGGTGCTCCCAAGGTACGGACCATGGAGATTATTGAACAATTGGAGCCTGTCAGACGTGGGCCCTATACGGGGTCTTTCGGATGGATTGACTATAATGGCAATATGGAATTAAATATAATTATACGTACGCTTGTGGTTCAAGATGGAGTTGGACAAGTTCAGGTAGGTGCCGGTATCGTCATCGACTCGGTGCCCGAACGGGAATACATCGAATCGCTGAACAAAGCCAAGGCGATATGGAGAGCGATTCAGTTTAGCGAGAGCATGAGGAGCTGAGATGAGATGATACTAGTTATCGATAATTACGATTCATTTACTTACAATTTGGTGCAATATCTCGGAGAACTCGGTGAAGAAGTGGTCGTTCACCGCAACGATCAGATTGATTTGGCAGGAATTGAGGCTTTGAATCCTTCCCATATTCTCATTTCACCGGGACCGTGTACACCGAATGAGGCTGGGATCAGCCTTCAATTAATTGAGCATTTCAAGGGAGTTATTCCGATACTAGGCGTTTGCCTGGGCCATCAATCGATCGGTCAAGTGTTCGGCGGAGAAGTTGTACGTGCGGACAAGCTGATGCACGGGAAGACGTCAGAAATTTATCACGATGGCCGCGGTATCTTCGATGGCATCCCATCACCGTATACGGCTACCCGCTATCATTCCCTGATCGTTCGCCGCGAGACGTTGCCGGATTGTCTGGAAATTTCGGCGGAGACGCAGGAAGGCGAGATTATGGGGTTGCGGCACAAGGAGTACCCGATTGAAGGGGTGCAGTTCCATCCGGAGTCTATTATTACGGACCACGGGCACCAGCTGCTTCGCAATTTTCTCGCGACCCGCCGATGAAGCTTCTATTGAATGGAGCAATGGTTGACGGGCAACAAGCCGTGGTCTCGGTGTACGATCACGGCTTTTTGTATGGGATGGGGTTATTCGAGACGTTTCGTACTTATGGAGGCATGCCATTTCTGTTGGAACGCCATCTCCGAAGGCTTGCGGAAGGGTGCAAGTTGCTCGGAATCGAGTATATCCCAGATGAAGCGAAGCTTCGTGAACAGATCGCGGAGCTGTTGGAAGCCAACAAGCTGGAGGATGAGGATGCTTATATTCGCCTGACTGTATCGGCAGGTCCTGAAGCGCTTGGCTTGCCAACAGGTGATTATACGAGCCCTAACGTGGTTATATACATGAAGGAGCTGCCCCCGAGAAATGCTGAAGCTTATCTGAAGGGGAAATCACTACAACTATTGCGAACCCCTCGCAATACGCCGGAGAGCGACATTCGGTTAAAATCATTCCACTATATGAATAATATAGGAGCAAAGCGAGAGCTGCTGGGCTATCCTTGGGCACAAGGGGCCGAAGGGCTTTTTTTGGATGGAAGAGGGTTCGCCGCAGAAGGGATCGTCAGTAATTTATTTCTGATCCGCAACGATGTATGCTGCACTCCCCATCTGGATACGGGTATTCTTCCAGGCATTACAAGAATGTACGTTATGGAATTGGCAGCTGTGCTAGGATTGCCAGTCGAGGAAGGCTGGTACAGCTGGGATGACGTGAAGACTTCAGATGAGTTGTTCGTTACGAACTCCATTCAAGAATTGGTACCCATAAGCTGTTGCTATGATCAGCAAGGGACACAGACCTTAATTGGCAACATGTATGGCGGGGCAGGACACTGGACTCACAAATTGATCGAACAATATAACCGTGCAACAGGCTCCATACGCGGATGAATCAGGGAGAGGACATAGGATGCAGAACGAATACGAGGGATCACCTACACATGAATCACACCAGTTGTGGAAGCCATCACCGTGCGTAGGGACTAAGCTTGCAACGGGGGTCGTTCCTTGTCGCAATATGTCACTGGATTTACGCAGCCGAACACACATTATGGGTATTCTCAATGTGACGCCAGACTCGTTTTCGGATGGCGGTCGATATATCTCAACAGACGCAGCCGTTCGTCGTGCGATGGAGATGGTGGCGGATGGGGCGGATATTATCGATATTGGAGGGGAGTCTACACGACCTGGCGCTGAGCTTGTCTCCCTGGAGGAGGAGTTGGCGCGAGTAGTTCCTGTAGTAGCCGCTCTAGTAGCCGCGGGTTTACCGGTGCCGATCTCCGTTGATACGTACAAAGCTGAGGTCGCTCGGCAATCGATGCAAGCGGGTGCCCACATGCTGAATGATATATGGGGGTTCCAGGGGGACTCTGGCTTAGCTCAAGTGGCGATAGAGTTTGGGTGCCCCGTGGTGTTGATGCATAATCGGCGTCAAGCCGTCTATGACGATTTCGTGGCGGATGTTGTCGAAGATTTGCGCAGAAGCGTTGCAATAGCTCTGGAGGCTGGGGTTGCTGCTGAACGAATTATTTTGGACCCGGGGATCGGGTTTGCCAAATCCTATGAACAGAATCTTATGCTGCTCCAACAACTGTACCGTCTCGCCGAACTCGGATACCCTGTGTTACTCGGCACGTCAAGGAAATCGGTGATCCAAAAAACGTTACAGCTGCCAGCCCATGCCGTTCTTGAAGGGACAGCAGCAACGGTTGCCCTCGGGATTGTACAAGGCTGCAACATTGTGCGCGTGCATGACGTTCGAGAAATGAAGCAAGTAGCGCGAATGAGCGATGCGATTAGGAGAGGCGGGGGAAGTCATGGATAAGATGGTACTAAATCGTATGCAATTTTACGGCTATCACGGGGTTTTTGCCGAAGAGAACAAGCTCGGGCAGCGCTATTATGCAGATGTGGAACTGTCGCTCGACTTGTCTCAGGCCGGCCGATCCGATGATCTCGGACAGACGATTAATTATGCGGAAGTGTATGAACGGGTCAAGACAATCGTCCAGGGCCAACCATTCAAGCTCATTGAGGCGCTGGCGGAAGCCATTGCATCAGATCTGCTGCATCAGTATACTAATGTAAATGATGTCACGGTTCGAGTGACGAAGCCTCATCCACCGTTCGACATTCATTTCGAAGGGGTTACCGTGCACATTAATAGAAAGCGGGCATGATTCGTGAACACGACCGAAGAAGCGCAGCGAGTTTATTTGGCTTATATCGGACTAGGGTCCAACATGGGGAATCGGGATCAATGGCTGACTGATGCAGTACGTACCTTGGTGCAACATCCAGACATTGAGCTAGCAGGTGAATCCCCTCTATATGAAACCGATCCGGTCGGGTATGTGGACCAGGACGCTTTTTTGAACCAGGTAATTGCGGTTCGTACTATTCTGCCTCCTGATCAGTTATACAAGGTGATGGCAGGGATCGAGATAAGCTTGGGTCGAACCCGGAACATTCGCTATGGTCCACGTACGATCGACCTCGATCTGTTGCTTCTATACCGAGTAAGTCCCTCTGTCCCCGCTCGGGATAGTGAAGAACTGACCCTCGATACCGCCGAACTTACGGTCCCACACCCGCGTATGCGGGAGCGCGAATTCGTGCTCATTCCCTTACTGGATGTCATCCGACGGTTGCAACCGGCCGAAGTGGTTTCATTGGAAGGGCATCTGGATAAACTGGAAGGAAAGGCAGGCGTTAGATTGTGGAGAAAAACCAAATCGCCCAACGCGTAAGAGCGTTCCGCAAGCTTAAAGGTTTCACCCAGGACGAATTGGCCCAGAAGATGGGCATTTCAATAGCGATACTCGGCGCCATCGAGCGAGGAAGTCGCAAGGCTGAGCCTCGCATGATTCAGCGAATTGCTGAGACACTTAACATTGATCCGAAGGAATTGACGCCGGATCGCAAGGAAGGAGAGGAACAATAATGCTGCAGATTGGAAATGTGACGGCCAAAAATAACGTAGTGCTGGCGCCAATGGCTGGCGTATGCAACCCCGCCTTCAGGCTGATCGCCAAAGAATTCGGCTGTGGCCTCGTGTGCGCGGAGATGGTAAGCGATAAAGCGATCGTGCACGGCAATGAACGCACGATGCAGATGCTATTCGTCGACGAGCGGGAGAAGCCGCTTAGCCTGCAGATCTTCGGGGGCGATACGGAAACGCTCGTAGAAGCCGCGAAAGTTGTCGATCAACACACGAACGCCGATATTATCGATATTAACATGGGGTGTCCCGTTCCTAAGATTACCAAGTGCGATGCTGGTGCCCGCTGGCTTCTGGATCCTTCCCGAATCGAAGAGATGGTGACTCAGGTCGTCAAGGCCGTGAGCAAGCCGGTTACCGTGAAGATGAGAATCGGTTGGGATGATGATCATGTGTATGCTGTCCAGAATGCCAAAGCCGTTGAGAACGGTGGTGGTTCAGCGGTTAGTGTGCATGGGCGCACCCGAGTGCAGATGTATACAGGCAAAGCGAACTGGGACATTATCAAGGAAGTGAAGGAAGCTGTGTCGATTCCTGTCATTGGCAATGGAGACGTGTTCACACCAGCCGATGCTAAGCGGCTCCTAGAGCATACTGGCTGCGATGGAGTCATGATCGGTCGTGCTGCACTGGGCAATCCCTGGATGCTGTACCGGACCATTCAATACTTGACGTCAGGCGAGTTGCTGCCTGAACCAGGAGCAGAAGAGAAGATGCGCATCGCCATGCTGCACCTGGATCGCCTCGTTGATTTGAAGGGGGAGAGCGTCGCCGTCAAGGAAATGCGCAAACATATGGCGTGGTACTTGAAGGGGCTGCGCGGTTCTGCTCGAGTTAAGGATGTGCTGATGGAGCACACCCGTCGTGACGAAATGGCCTATACGCTTCAAGAATTCGTAGCGAACGGTGAAGCCGATCAGGAAGAAGATTCAGCAGCATTGGTGCATTAATTCAAGCCGCGACAACGCCCGTTCAACTAGTGGGGACAAGGCTTGCGAGGCTTGTTTTCACGGCGATTGGCTGCGATTGACATTTGATGCGGGTTGCAATATAATCATCCAATAGATGACCCGGCTTCCGCAAACCATACGATCCATATGTCATCTTGGGCTGACATGGTTAATATATTAAATGAGTGAATTCATACACATTGGATCGGTTGATTCCCAGTATGAAAATCTTCACCTGACGGGAGATTTGTTGATATGTCCGAAAAAGAAGTCCTTCTTACACAAGATGGCCTGAAGAGGCTTGAAGAAGAACTGGAACACTTGAAATCCGTGAAACGCAGAGAAGTGGCCGAGCGGATCAAGGTCGCTATCGGTTATGGAGATATTAGCGAGAACTCGGAATACGAAGACGCGAAGAACGAACAAGCCTTCATCGAGGGACGTGTCATAACGCTTGAGAAGATGCTCCGCAACGCCAGAATTATTAATAACGACGATGTGGATACAGATACAGTCAGTGTTGGATCGATCGTAACGCTTGAAGATATGGAATTTAATGAGAATGTTGAATATACGATCGTAGGTACGGCAGAATCCGATCCTTTGTCGAACAAGATTTCCAATGAAAGTCCAGTGGGTAAGGCACTATTGGGCAAGAGGAAAGAAGCGGTTGTTGATGTTTCAGTGCCAGCTGGCGTCATTCAATATAAGATTATCGATATCAAGAAGTAATGCCTAGGAAAGCTTCCTCCGGGAGCTTTTTTGTTTAAACTTAATAGTAAGAATAAGTCCCGGGGTCCCCGCAAAGTAATAGGAATAAGCTGCGAAGGCTCGACGTCACTTTGTGGGGCTATTTAGTAGGGTTTCGTAAGCTGAAGGAGTGGAGAGCGTGAGTCAGGAATTGGAATTGAATGAGAATGAACTATTGGTTATCCGCCGGAACAAATTGGACGAGCTGCGTAACCTGGGAGTAGACCCGTTTGGTCAGAAGTACGAACGGACTCATCATGCCAAGGCGATCTTGAACGAGTATGACGCATTATCGACGGAAGAGCTGGAAGCGAAGCATGCGGAAGTATCCGTGGCCGGTCGTATCATGCAGAAGCGCAGAATGGGGAAAGCGAGCTTCGCTCATATTCAGGATTTGTCGGGTAAAATCCAGATCTACGTGCGGGAAGATGCGTTGGGCGACACGATGTACCATGCGTTCGATCTGCTCGACCTGGGTGATATTGTCGGGGTCAAAGGGGTCATCTTCAAGACGAAGACTGGGGAGACTTCTATTAAGGTAYAATCGCTTGAAGTGTTGACCAAGTCTTTATACCCGTTGCCAGACAAGTTTCATGGATTGAAAGATGTGGAGATGCGCTATCGTCAGCGCTACGTCGATCTGATCGTAAACCCGGAAGTGCAAGAAACTTTTATACTGCGTTCGCGGATCATTCAAGCGATGCGACGTTATCTGGACGATCACGGTTACTTGGAAGTGGAGACGCCTACCTTGCACAATGTAGCCGGTGGGGCAGCTGCACGACCGTTCATTACCCATCATAACGCCCTCGACATGCAACTGCATATGCGGATTGCCATTGAGCTGCATTTGAAGCGGCTTATTGTAGGCGGTCTTGAGAAAGTGTACGAAATCGGGCGTGTATACCGCAACGAAGGGATTTCAACGCGGCATAACCCTGAATTTACGATGATTGAGCTCTATGAAGCTTATGCGGACTATTTGGATATCATGAAGCTGACGGAGAACCTGATTGCTCACTTGTCGAAGGAGCTGCTCGGGTCAACGGAGATTATGTATCAGGATCAACCGGTTAGTCTGGCAACGCCTTGGCGGCGTGTATCGATGGTGGATGCTGTGAAGGACGCAGTCGGCGTTGACTTCGGTGCAGCGATCAGTGACGAGGAAGCCCATCGGTTGGCCAAGGAACATAAAGTACCGGTGGAGCCGAGCATGACCGTTGGGCATATTCTGAATGCGTTCTTCGAACATTTCGTCGAACAGACGTTGATCCAGCCGACCTTTATTACCGGTCATCCCGTTGCGATTTCTCCATTGGCGAAGAAGAACGAGAAGGACCCTCGTTTTACGGATCGATTCGAGCTGTTCATTGTTGGTCGTGAGCATGCAAATGCGTTTACGGAGTTGAACGATCCCATCGATCAGCGGGAGCGTTTCGAAGCACAGCTGGTTGAGCGTGAGCATGGGAACGATGAGGCGCATGAGATGGATGAAGATTTCATTCGTGCCTTGGAGTATGGCATGCCGCCTACTGGTGGATTGGGGATTGGCATTGACCGGTTGGTCATGCTTCTGACTAACTCGCCATCGATTCGTGACGTACTGCTGTTCCCGGTTATGCGTGATCGGGGCGCTGAATAGGCTTTTACTAAGTGGGAGAAACGTTCAGATGGGCGAAGGCAACTTCGTGATCTGGGCGTTTTTTTGTTAGTCCGGAAAATTTAATTAAAAAAAGACTTGCATTGGGTCAAGCCTATGTGATATCTTATATAGGTCGCCGCTGAAAACGGTGATGAACAAAAAGAAAAGATTGTTCCTTGAAAACTGAACAACGAGCGTGCAAGTATAGCGAACTTCGGTTCGCAAAACAAGCTAGTAACGTTTTATGAGCAAGTCAAATTTCTACCATTATGGAGAGTTTGATCCTGGCTCAGGACGAACGCTGGCGGCGTGCCTAATACATGCAAGTCGAGCGGATTCTTCCTTCGGGAAGGGTTAGCGGCGGACGGGTGAGTAACACGTAGGCAACCTGCCTGCAAGACTGGGATAACTAACG